>DOZQ01000064.1:0-2597 GCA_003517915.1 Oscillospiraceae bacterium
CCCGGAGCCGCGAAAAAATGATTGTAAGTAGTGGCTCTCGTATCGTTTTGCAGCTAAAATCCAACAGAAAATAATCACGCGGGTGGCCACATAAGGCCACCCGCGTGGTGCGTACAGATGTTTTCGGGGATTTTTATTCGACCGAAAGAATATAAAAATACACCGGCTGGCCTCCGTCTACAAGCGTAATTTCGGCTCCGGGATATTTTGCCTCCGCCGCGGTCTTGACCGCCTGGGCATCCTCCTCCGAGACCGTTTCGCCGTAGATTATGGTTATAAACGCCGCTCCGCGCTTTTTTGAGCACATTTTGCCAAGCAGCCTTATGACCGCCTTGTTCATATCCTGCTCGGTGAAGGCGAGCCGGCCGTTTTCAAGCGCCAACAGCTCCCCTTCGTTTATGGCCATCCCCTCATATTCCGAATTTCTCGCGGCATAGGTGATAAGCCCGGTAGAAACGGCCTGCATTGCGGTGTCCATATGCACGGCGTTGTCGTCCGCCGGAGCGGCGGGATCAAACGCCAGCATCGCTGAAATCCCCATTGGAATAGAGCGGGAATGCAGTACGATTACCCGCCTTGAGGCCAAGGGAACCGCCTGCTCGGCCGCCATAATGATATTTTTGTTGTTGGGCAGCACAAACACGGTCTGCGCGGGAGTATTTTCCACCGCGCGCAGAATCGCCTCGGTCGAAGGGTTCATGGTCTGCCCGCCGTTCACTATGGTATCCGCGCCTAAATCCTTAAAAAGCATGCCAAGCCCCTCGCCCGCGGCCACCGCGACAAAGCCGTAAAGCTCTGTTTGGGGGGCGGACCCGTCCTGTTCGGCAGGCTCGTCTTCACCCGTTCGCACATCGTGCCGGGCGCGTTCGTGCTGGTCTCGCATATTGTCGATTTTAATATTCACAAGCGACCCGTAGGCAAGCGCCCTCTCTATTGCGTCACCCGGATGATCGGTATGCAGATGCACCTTGATTATCTGCCCGTCGTCCACCGTCACGACGCTGTCGCCTATGGTTTCAAGATAAGCCCTGAGAGCCAGCGGCTCGAGCCCCGGCTCACCGCCTTGCTCTATGATGAATTCGGTGCAGTAGGTGAAGGTAATTTCCCCGTCGAACTGCGCCGCGATACCGGTTTGCGGCAGTGCGGCAGTATCACCGCCGTCGCCGGTTAAGATAACGCCGCTTTTAAAGACGCTGAGCATCCCTTCAAAAATAAGTGTAAGCCCCTTGCCGCCCGCATCTACCACTCCGGCCTTTTTAAGCACCGGCAAAAGCTCGGGCGTTTCGGCCAAAGCCGCAAGCGCGGCGGTATACATTGTCTCAAAGACGGCTAAAGCGTCGCTGTTTTGAGCGGCAAGCCCGGCGGCTTTTTCCGCCGAAAGCCTCGCGACGGTAAGGATTGTACCCTCGGTCGGTTTCATTACCGCTTTATAGGCTTCCTCCACACCGGCTTTAAACGCGCCGGCGAGCGCCGGGCCGTCCGCCTCGGCAAATCCCTTTAAGCCCTGTGCGACACCTCTAAAAAGCAGCGACAGTATCACGCCGGAATTGCCTCTGGCTCCCCTGAGCAATGCCGACGCGGCGATATCCGCGATTTCGCTTACCGTCCGGTCACGCAGCTCGGATATTTCACGCACCGCGCTTTTAAGGGTAAGGGTCATGTTCGTGCCGGTGTCGCCGTCGGGCACCGGAAAAACATTGAGTTCATCTACCGCCCTTCGGTTTGCCGCAAGATGATTCGCACCGGATATAACCGCGTCGCGAAACAGAGTACCGTTTATAACCATAATGAGCTCCTTAAGCTTTTATTCCTTCAACAAAGACCGTGACCTTGTCCACTTTGATGCCGGTGACTTCCTCGACGGTAAAGCTCACTTTGTTGACGATGCTTTTGGCAATGACGCCGATGTTTATGCCGTAGGTCACCATTATGTGAAGCTCAATCGTAACCGAGCGGTAGCTTCCTCCTACTTTAATCCCTTTTTCGGGGAAATCGCCGGAGGAAAATGTATTTTTCCACCGCTGGGCACCTTTCGCGACCATGCCGGCCACTCCGTAACAATCGGAGGCGGCATGTCCGGCCAGCTTGGCCAGGCATTCCGGGGATACAGCTACCATGCCGTATCTGGTTGCGTAAGAAATCATTAATTCTTCTTTCATTCCTGTACCTCCTTATGGCAAACGCGGATATATGCCGCGATATGATATGTAGTATATTATATAGCTTGTATCTTATCTATTATAACCAGAAAATCCATGCCGCGCAAGACTGAAAATTGAGGAATTTTGCGGGATTGGCGCATGGGGCGGATTCAGGGTCGCCAATCATTTTTTCGGCCTCATGCGCTCGGCATTATTTACATTTTTTAAATCATGTATATAATAAATAACAAAGGGCAGATACCGTTTAAAAGGCGGTCAGTCCAAAAAAACAGAAAAATAATCCGCTGCCTTTGGAACGGTTCGGCGGATTATTTTTTTATGTTCTCGATGATTTTTTTGGTCATAATATTATTCTTTTGGGTGTTTTATAGGGGCGGGTGACATACCATAAACATGCGTCTAACCTGTTTGCGTGCAAACGCGAAGCGGATGCCC
>DOZQ01000064.1:2633-2870 GCA_003517915.1 Oscillospiraceae bacterium
TTTTTAAAGAAGTGGACTGACCGCCTGCACCTTGCCACAGAGGGTGTTTATGCGAGATACAATCCACGTATTTTTGGCTGATTTTGTGTCTTTTTAGCTTGTCCTCCTTGCTTTACGCCAGTAAAGCGTTGTCGTCCGCACTAAAAAATCCATTAAAATCATTTCAAAAATCCGCAGATTCATTTCGCATAAACACCCTCTAAACGAATATACTGCCCTTCGGGACGCACAGCGTCC
>DOZQ01000277.1 GCA_003517915.1 Oscillospiraceae bacterium
AATCGACGGGCTTTCGGTTTCGCTAGAGTATGAAAACGGCCGGTTTATTCGGGGCTCTACAAGGGGAGACGGCGATATCGGCGAGGATGTGACCGCGAATCTCATGACCATAGCTTCAATTCCGAAAAAACTTAACGATCCGCCGGAATATATTGAGGTGCGCGGCGAGGTTTATATGCCGCGCGAAAGCTTTCTCCGCCTGAGGCAGGAGCAGAGCGAGAAGGGCGAGCGGCTGTCTAAAAACCCCAGAAACGCGGCAGCGGGATCGCTGCGGCAGAAAAATCCAGAGGTAACAGCCGGAAGAGAATTGGACATTTTTGTTTTTAACCTTCAGCAAGTACGCGGAAAAAACCTCTCGTCACATGTGCTGTTGCTTGAGTATATGCGCGATTTGGGATTTAAAATTCTGCCGTTTTATAAAATCTTTGATAATATGGAGCAGGCGGCGGCGGAGATCAACAGAATTGGCGAGAACAGGCAGGGTCTGCCGTTTGATATCGACGGCGCGGTAATAAAGGTGGACGGCTTTGCCCTTCGGGAAAAGATCGGGGCTACTTCAAAATTTCCGCGCTGGGCTATAGCGTTCAAATATCCGCCGGAAGAGGCGGTGACAGAGCTTTTGTCGATTGAGGTAAATGTCGGCAGAACCGGAGCGCTTACTCCCACGGCGGTTTTTACTCCGGTCGAGCTGGCGGGGACGACAGTCAGCCGGGCGGTGCTGCACAACGAGGATTTTATTGCCGCTAAAAAAATCGGGCTTGGGGACATGATAATCGTGCGCAAGGCAGGGGATATCATCCCCGAGGTGGTTGGGGTTCGCTCTCATGCAGAGGCTTCCGTCCCCTTTAAAATTCCGGAGACCTGCCCCTCCTGCGGCGCACGGGTGTTCCGTGAACCCGGAGAAGCGGCGTTTAGGTGTCCGAACGCGGAATGCCCAGCACAGCTGCTGCGCCATCTTATACATTTTGTATCTAGGGACGCTATGGACATCGAGGGTCTGGGCCCGGCGCTGATAAGCCAGCTTGCCGAGTCGGGGCTGGTTCATTCACCAGCGGATTTATATAGGCTGAAAAAAGAAGATCTGGCGAAACTGGATCGCATGGGAGAAAAATCCGCCGATAATTTAATAATTGCGCTTGAAAACTCTAAGCAAAACGAGCTTTACCGCTTTGTGTTTGCGCTGGGGATACGGCATATCGGGCAGCGGGCGGCCAAGCTTCTCACTGGCCGTTTTTCCAGCATTGACGGGATAATGGCCGCCTCGGCGGAGGAGATGGCCGCAATCGACGGCTTTGGAAATATCACGGCGGTTTCGGCTAGGGATTTTTTCGCGCTGCCCGAAACCCGGCAGATGATAGAAGAATTCCGCGAGCTTGGTATCAACATGCGCTCGGAGGAGAAAACTGCGGCGGATCTGCGTTTTGCGGGCAAGACATTTGTACTAACGGGCACCTTGCCTGATTACACAAGAGATCAGGCGGCGGAAATAATCGAGACGCTCGGCGGTAAGGTTTCGTCGGGGGTTTCAAAAAAAACCTCCTATGTTTTGGCGGGGGAGAGCGCGGGAAGCAAGCTCGACAAGGCGCTTAAGCTGAATATTCCGGTTATTGCGCAGCCGGAATTTGAAGAGATGATTAAGTAAATAAACGCTCCCGTCTGTGTAAGACGGGAGCGCCTTTCATCAAATCCGTAGGAGCGCACAGTGCGCCTCCGCAGACGGCCATTGGCCGCCCATAATAATGAGTTTAATTCATCGCATAACTACAGCTGATTATAATTGACCCAGTCGCGCGCGTCCTCCACGTTTTGATCATCGGGCAGCGCGACGCCGCTGCGGCGTTCCGTACGGTCGGCCTGAGAAATGCGCTGGGTTGAAAAGGTTCCAATAAACTTCTGACGCTTACCTCTCAGCGGATCTTTTTTTTCTTTTTTGTTTGCCACATGAATACCCCCAAAATAAAAGATAATATTATTTTTGGTGGTTTGTATTCAAATATACTGTCGAAGCATATTGGGAAATGATGACTCGCCAGTTTTAAAGTTGATCAACTATTACACCTTGACAATAACCGTCTTTGGATTCTAGCAGCCGGGTTTTTACAATTTTGCCGCAAATGCTGGCATCGGCCTCGACGCGCACTTTGATATAATTGCCGGTGTAGCCTTCGGCCGTAGACGAATCGGTCATTTTTTCAAATAAAACCTCATAAACTCCGCCGAGGCGAGCCTTTATAAATTCAAGCCGGCAGAGCTCCGCAGTCTCGGACATAAGCCGGCTGCGCTCGGTGCGCACAGATCTGGGGATTTGATGTGGCATGTCGGCCGCTGGCGTGCCGTCTCTTTTAGAGTAGGAGAAAACATGCGCGTCCGCAAACCCGATTTCGTCTAAAAATCGCCTGGACTCTTCAAAATCCAAGTCGGTTTCACCAGGGAAGCCGACCATAATATCGGTGGTAACAGAGCAGTCGGGAAAAGCGCTTCGCAGTTTTGTGACAAGCTCCCGGTAAAATCCGGTGTCATAATGGCGGTTCATGGCCTTTAAGGTTTTGTCGCAGCCGGATTGCAGCGAGAGGTGAAAATGAGGACACAGCTTGGGCTGCGCGGCCAGTTTGGTTATAATATCTGCAGTCATTTGATCGGGCTCGATAGAACCTAAACGTACGCGGCTTATACCGGGTATATCACAAACCGCCATCACGGCGTCAGCGAGATTATAGTCGGTAGATTTCCCGTAAGATGAAAGATTGATGCCCACAAGCACGATTTCCTTATAACCGGCCTCCGTCATTAGCTCAGCCTCAGAGCGAATCTGATCAAGCGGCTTGGAACGAACCCTCCCTCTGGCGGTGGGAATAATGCAGTAAGAGCATAAGCGATCGCAACCGTCCTGAATTTTTAAAAATGTACGAGTATGATTCTCAAATCGGGCAATTGGCGGCTTTGTTTCGTACTCTTCATTTTTTTCATGGGCGTAGATCTCGCGGACGGTCTCTCCGGTCTGAAAAAAACGGTTTACCGAGCTTATAATGTCGGTGCCGGCGGCGTTGCCTATTATGACATCGGCGGCGGTAAGCTCCGCCGCTTTTTCGGGGAACGCCTGCGGCATACATCCGGCGAGAACTATTACGGCGTGGGGAAGAAGCTCACGGAACCGCCTGAGCATCTGGCGGGTTTTGCGGTCGCTTTCCGCCGTGACTGTGCAGGAGTTTAGCACGAAAACATCCGGCTGGTGCTCGGAGCCGACTATCTCATATCCGTGGGCTCGCAGCTGCTCGCGCATAGACTCGGTTTCATATTGGTTTACCTTGCATCCGAGCGTGTAAAAAGCCGCCTTCATAAAAAATTGCCTCCGTCTATAATAAATCCACCACCTGCGCAAACCGCAAATGGTGGATTGTAAATTTTGATATTGTTCTAAGCCTGACCGCCGACCTTGTTTGGGTTGATTTTGATGCCTGGGCCCATTGTAGTTGCGACTACGCAGGATTTAATATACTGTCCCTTAGCCGCCGACGGCTTTGCCTTGACAACAGCGCCGAGAAGGGTGTCAAAATTCTGCTGCAGTTTACCCGCCCCAAAAGAAACCTTGCCGATAGGGCAGTGGATGATATTGGTCTTATCAAGCCGGTATTCAATTTTACCCGCTTTAGCCTCGGTGACGGCGCGTGCGACATCCGGAGTAACCGTGCCGGCCTTGGGATTGGGCATAAGTCCGCGCGGCCCCAAAATTTTACCTAAACGGCCTACAAGACCCATCATATTCGGGGTAGCGACAACTACGTCAAAATCCATAAAGCCTTCTTTCTGGATTTTTTCGACCATATCCTCCGCACCTACAAATTCGGCACCAGCGGATTCGGCGGCCTTGACATCGTCGCCCTTGGCAAAGACAAGCACCCGGATTTTTTTGCCGGTTCCGTTGGGCAAAACCACCGCGCCGCGAACCTGCTGGTCGGCATGTCGAGAATCGACACCCAAGCGTACGTGCACCTCGACCGTCTCGTCAAATTTGGCGATTTTGGTTTTGACCGCCAGATCAAGAGCCTCTTCAATGTCATAAAGCTTCGTGCGGTCAACGAGCTTTGCGCTGGCGTTATATTTTTTACCGTGTTTCATTCAATATTACCTCCCAATTGAGTGGTTAAATCGGAAATTTCCTCCCACCCGGGAGCAATCAATCGACGACTTCGACGCCCATGCTACGCGCAGTGCCGGCGATGATACTCATCGCGGCTTCAATGCTGGCAGCGTTTAAATCGGGCATTTTGTTTTCCGCGATTTTTCTGACCTGCTCACCGGTAAGCTGTGCGACCTTTGTCTTGTTAGGCACCCCGGAACCCTTTTCAATGCCGCAGGCTTTTCTTATAAGATCGGCCGCGGGCGGTTTCGTAGTGATAAACGAAAAAGAACGGTCGCCATAAACCGTAATGACTACCGGGATAATCATCCCGACGTCGTTTTTTGTGCGTTCATTAAACTCCTTTGTGAACGCCATAATGTTCACGCCGTGCTGACCGAGCGCGGGGCCG
>DOZQ01000276.1 GCA_003517915.1 Oscillospiraceae bacterium
TCCTTCTATAGCAGTTTGAGGGCCGTAAATGGCAGGAGGAACAAAAGCCGGGTTATATGTAAAGGGGGAAACATCTTTTACAAACCCTAGTTGCCCCAAAAGCTTAAAACTAAGCGGGACTTCTACCTGAACGGCATTTGTGGAGGTCGTGTTAAAAGCAGGGGCAATAGGCCCTTTATATGTGACTAATTTACTAATATCGCCGCCATAATACCGATCCAAAGCTTTCCATACCTCTGTCTTCAGTTGTCCATCCGGCAGATTACGAATTGCGTCCGGTAATTCGCTGAAATCGCGGGTTACTGTATATCTATGGTATTCATTCGGGTTTTCAACTTGCGGCAAAGAACGCGAATCGAAAGGAGAGGATGAGTGAAAGTCAGTTGAATACATAATTTGTAACACTCACCACCAGTTTTCCGGATGGATAATTTTGGGATTTTTTTCTCCAGTGATATTCTTTTGCTAAGTCTTTTTCAAGCCTTAAAGTCTCCAATAAATTTAAGCAGGCTTCTTCTTCAGTGAAGGCGAGTGGAACATCTTTGTTTTTCGCTATACGTATAACCCCACGCTCGTCTTCGAGAAATTTTCGCCATATTCCATTTTCATCCTGAAAAATTCCGTCTCTCTCTGCACCAAATACATATGTTCCAGCTATTGCACGGCCATTATTATCAGGGTTACCAATATAAATTTGAAAACACCTATATTGATACAATTTTCCCTTTTTTATAGTTTGCAGAAGTTCTTTCACATTCATTTTATTTTCCTCCTTCTATAGCAGTTTGAGGGCCATAAATTGCGGGAGGAACAAAAGCTGGATTGTAAGTAAAGGGTGTGACATCTTTAATAAATCCCAATTTACTCAAAAGCTCCATGCTAAGAGGAACTTCCACCTGAACGGCATTTGTTGTGGTTGTGTTAAAAGCAGGAGCAATAGGCCCTTTGTATGTGACCAATTTACTGATATCACCCTCATAATACTGATTCAACACGTCCCAAACGTTTGACTTCAACTGTCCATCCGGCAAGTTGCGGATTGCGTCTGGCAATTCGCTGAAATCACGGGTCACGGTATATCTATGGTATTCGATTTTGACTGAATCATTCAATGTGAATATCCGCCTTCTCGTTTATAGATTCAGCTAAGATACTGACGAGCACATCAAACAAATCATTTCCATCACTGGTGATAAAATAATTAGATAAATCTGTAATATCAGGACTAATGTTATCCCCCCATGGTGGCCGCATTGATAAATTTTCTATATCCCAAATAATTTTATCTGGAGAAAATTTTTTTAGAGATTCTCTAATCTCTAAAATGTTTTTCAAAACAACTTCGGAGTGCTCCCATTTTAATGATCCTTGATATAAATTGTTCATAAGAAGAGGATATTTACTACCCCACCCGTCTGTTTCCAGATAATAGCTCACAGTGGAAAAAAACGAATGCAAGAAACTTGCTGAACCTATTTCATAGAATGTACCTTCAGTGGATATTCCTATTGCCATAATTTTCTCATCTCTTTCTATTTAGAGTATACTTATTTTTCGTTATTATATAAATTTTGAATATTTATATAAGTTACCACTTCATAAGAAGGCAAAGTTACAATAGGAGTTCTAATAAATGTTATTTTGACAGCACCCCCAGTATTCGCATTAATTGCATTTCTTATATTGCCAAATGTCGAGCGACTTATTGATTGCCCTCTTGTGTCAATTATAACCTCTCTGGACGCTCCCGGAATATTGGCAACACTTTTATTTATTTGACTAGACACATTATTGATCAAACGATTTTGTCCGCGTGAAGTTGATATATCATAATTTTTAACTTCGATAATTTTTTCGTTACGTAAAAAACCACCTTCTCTATATAAATCTGGTCGCGAACTTCCTCTAGTGCCATATGGAACTTCTTCACCGTTTAAGAAGGATTTTTGTGTGTCGAATTTTGGATTCTTAGCTTCAGCATCAAGTTCAGATTGTCTCCAGGAAGGTCTTGTTTGAGGTGTCTTATAATACCCACTCACATTAAACCGTTGCGGCAACGGCCGCGGAGGCGGTGATTTTGGTGACGCGTACATAGGATCTGAGAATGTTGGAACCTGGGCGTTTCAGTGGGTGGAATACACCGATACAATCCCTGAAGGATACGCGAAAGCAAATTATCGCTTTATTGAGAAGGCGGTGGTTTCCGTATGAATCCAAAAATAAAGGAGCTTAGCAAAGCGATACGAAAAGTTTCGCATAGCTGCCATTCATATGAGGTGTTCGAAGATTTTATTCAGCTTGCCGCGACTCAGATCAGCAACAGCGTTGATCCGGTTCATTTTGAATCGCGTCACATCGCCGCACTGGAAACTCAGAAAAAATATTCCGATGATGAAAATCGGCGCATGTGCGAAGCGTTTGAAATGCTCTGTGGAATCATCAATGAAAATCTACTGTGCGGTGAGTTTGAAGATATCCTTGGCCGAATCTTTGAAGAACTGCGTATCAAGGTAAAGGGTCAAGACTTTACACCCGACTGTATCTCCAGACTCGCGGCGGCGATGATATTTCCTGAAAAGATGATTTTGCCGGAATGCGGATATATTACCCTGAGCGAACCGGCCTGCGGCAGCGGGGCTATGATATTGGCTGCCGCCGCACGGCTCATATCTTCCGGGATAAGCTGCTTTGAACAATGCGTTGTGTTTGCCGCAGACATTGAAATCCGTGCCGTCCATATGGCGTATCTTCAGCTTGCACTTAACGGCATCCCCGCAGTTGTTGTGCATGGGAACACCCTGACCTGTCAGGAATATGACCGCTGGTATACGCCGATGTATATCCACGGAAAATGGGTTTGGAGAAAGCCGCTTGGATTTACATGCGGACGCAACAAGGATGACGAACTGCTGAAGCTTATGACGGAACCGATGTATGCCGCCATGCAATACGCCGAAACCCTGATAACCCGGAAATCTTCGGGCGGCTCTTCAAATGAAATGAGTTGGTAAGTTGTCCTCTGAAGTTTGTGGAGAATCAGGTAAAAATATGTGTCAAAAAGCCTTTACTTCCCAAAAAATACGTGGTAAAATATTCTAATAAAGCAGTTAATTATAGCAATATCTGTAGTGTATACCTACCCCGTTTTGCAGCAGCCACGTAAAATAAATTCTCCAGACGCACAGTGACAGGACATAAAGGAGGTTTTTATTATGCCAGACAATCGTACCCCATTGCCCATCAAAGGCGAAAATGCGACCGGGCCCGCTGAATCGGAGAAAAAACCGATTTCTCTCTCCCGGAACACAAAACAGACAACACCCGACACAAAGAGCGTTTCCGGCAAGACCGAAAAACCGTCGCCCGATGTCGATCCCGTCCCCGGCAAGGCTGAACTGTCGCTGAAAACTTCTCAGGCGCGGCTTGACGCTTTGGTGGAAGAGATGAACCGCAGAAACACAGAGCTGCTGTCCGAAGATGTTGAAGACGCTCCTTTCCGGGATTTTTCTTTCACGCAGGAGCGGTATCTCGTCCGGGATGACAACCGCTTTGCCGCGCGTGATATTGCCGCAGACCCCGGCGTCATTGAGCGGGTCGAGAAGCGCCGGAAGATTAAGGAGAGCACTAAGCTGGAGATTCTTAAGCGCGGCCCGTCGGTAGCGCACGTATACCTGACGGATATTAAAGGCGACACCGTCACCCTGTGCTGGGAGCCGCCCGAGTCAGGCGGCGGCGAGATTATCCGGTATGAGGTATCAATGAACAACAGCGCCCTTTGGGAAGACGCGGGCCTCGAGACAATGTATATTTTCAGCACCCTTTTAATCGGACAGACATATCTTCTGGCGGTGCGGCCCGTTTACACAGACAATATAATCGGCTACAGTAAAACGATTTTATATCCAGCCGGGCAACCGGGTCCGCCGACCCAGCTGCGCCTTACCCCGGTTTCGCTGGCTGACTGTACCCTAAGCTGGCAGCCGCCGTATGTAGACGGCGGCAGTCCCATCAGAGAGTATCAGATTACAACTGACGGTGAAAACTGGATATCGACCGAGCTTACATCCCATACCTTCCAGGGCGACCGGCATGTCCTTGACAACAAATACACCATCTGTGTACGCGCCGTAAACGACTACGGCATCCTCGGTATGCAATCGGGCCTGGCGATAGCGCCGGCCCCGCCCGAACGGCCCCTGCCCGCACCCAATCCCTGGTACCGATTTGAATCACCGGAAGATGCCTATGCTATCCGTATCTTTTTCAAGCCTGTGCTGCGCTACAACAAGCCGATTCAGCTATTTGAAGTGTGGAACAGCGAAGACGCCGAGTGGCACACCTTCAGCGACACAACCGAGCTTCGGTATGACTCCCGCAAAGGCGTCGCTTCGTTCTTATTCACCGGTCTACGGCCAAATACTGCTTATTCCTTTAAAATACGCGGGGTAAACGACCTCGGCGCCGGGGAGGAGATAAGCTATACGCTTGATACGCGAGCGATTCTTCTTCCGCCGAGAAATCTTGAAGCTAAGTTTGAATGGGATTACAGGTATGATGGTGGCGTCTTTGGCGAAAAAACGGCCTATGTAGGTGAAGTCAGGCTCAAATGGCAGGCTGCGCCAATCAGTGAAAATTTGCCGGCGGGGCGTTACTTCTATGTCGTGCGGACAAGCGCCGGAAAGCGGGCGTTGTGTTCACAGCCCAATTGTACACTGCGTTACACCGACAAAGACTTTCCCGGCAAGGAGGATCTTAGTGCAAGCGAAAAAAACGCTATAATCAGCAGCCAGTCCTGTTCGGTGCAAACCTGGCTTTTACCTAACAACTTTTTTGATTCCTCCGGCGACTTTATGTCAGACATTGAGAATCTTTTCGATGCGCTGGGCGACCCGAGCATTTACATAAAGAGCGGGTTCGCCTATATTGAAGTGCCAAAGGCCCAACTCTTCACCAAACCCGAGCCGNNGGCACTGTAAAGTTAACATGAAAGAATAGCTTTCTGATACTCAGTATGTTTGGCATATTGTGCTATAATCAAAAGCCCATCAACAATGTTTTTAAGGGTTTGGTCAGCATGCTTCAGATCACCGGCGTTCGCGCAAAAATCACTAAGGTTGAAAACCCGAATCTCGTCAAGCTGATAAGGCTGGGCAATTACCAGGACATCCTCTTTTCGCGCCTTCGGGTTCCTCCAGGCGAGACGGATCTCGATCCCCTCTCCTCGACCGAACACTTCAACAGCATCACTACGGATCACGGCTGTGCCTTTTTATTTGCGGCAGATCCAAACATCGGAGAATATTGGGGCTACACCACCTATCTTCGCCTGAATATTTATTGGGAAGAGATCAAATAACCTATCGGATTGGCAAACACCGCTTTTGGCATATGGCGAAAAAATTGCAAAAGAGCCATTCCATTCAACTCATTTTTCGCATGAAATCAATATTCTTGCTCTAAAGATAGTCTGACTTATAAAGGGGCGCTGCGGAAATTTTACGCAGCGCCCCTTTGCTATTTTAAATCAAATTACGAAAGCAGAATGCCGTAAACCTGCCGCAGCGCGTCCTTTGCGCTTTGAACATCCAGCCCGGCCTTAATTTTAAGCACCTTAATGATCGCCATAATGTCCTCATCCGGAACCTCCGGTAAATCGATATCCGGTATTTCAGGCTGGAAAGGTAAGTCTTCCGAAGCTACGGGCAGTACCTCTACCGGAGGCTTTTCTTCAAAAGCTCCTGTTTCATCCGATGCGGGCGCAACCTCTGGAGCAACTTGCTTTTTGGCGGTGCGCTTGGCTTTTTTGACCGTCTTTTCCTGCCCTGCCAGTCCCTTTTCATAGCCGTGCTTTATAAGAATCTTTTTTATCAAATCGTCAGAGCATTCGCCGCGCTCATCTGCTTCGCCGGTCAGATAGAACGGATTCAAATTCAGCGTCTGCCCAATTGCCGCCGCGATTTTTATTGAGATACTGCCCGTCGAGATAACACGGTAAACCGTATTGACTGAGATGTCGGCAAGTTCTCTTACGGCTCTCTTTTCCGCCGCTTTTGCGGCTTTCCATATCTCTTTGGTGCGCTCCCTCGTTTTTCCGCTATCAACGCTGATGTTGACCTGCTTTAGTCTTTTGATTACTTCAGTGCTAAGCATGATTTACCTCCTG
>DOZQ01000203.1:0-803 GCA_003517915.1 Oscillospiraceae bacterium
GGTGGTTTAATCTATTCAATTATGTAATAAATAATAAAATATAATCGTTTTTTTGCTTGCACTCGCAATGCACCATATTGATGACATTTTGATAGTTTGTGCACTATAAAGAACTATTCATATTTGCGGAATTGTAAATAATCCTAAGAAATTGAAGAGAGTAATGTAATCTTTAATATTTCTCATAACCTATATAAACCAAAACGGCCCGACAGGTCTGCTAATCTCCGCGACTGAAATATAAATATTCTGTTTACATTTTGCCCTATTTAGTGCCACTTTTGATTGTTTTTCTCCCATTGGTAGAGGGACTTTTCGTCCTTACTACTTTTAATAAGAAGACCAGATATGACGCAAGAAGACTATGACTACCGAAACGATCCTCTTTTTTCTAAGGAATAAGTTTATTGGGGCGGTAAATTTAAAATTCCCGTCATTCCTAAAGCAATTTTTCCCGATGATGAATTGGATGGGCTAAGGCTAATAGGATTTGACCAGGCGAAAAAAGATGACGAACATTTGGGGCGAATGATTCATTTCTTTTTATACGATTATAAATTTGAAGATGTTTGGATTAATCCTGAAAAACATGTCGAACACATGAAAAGATACCGTGCTATGCTTTCTCCCGATTTTAGCATGTATATTGAAATTCATCCGGTTATGCAGATCTACAATACATTTAGGAATCGCTGGGTCGGAGCCTATTTCGCACAAAAAGGCGTAAAAGTTGTTCCGACTGTGAACTGGGGACTTGAAAATACATTTGATTTTTGTTTTAATGGTATTGAGAAAGGCTCCGC
>DOZQ01000203.1:835-4513 GCA_003517915.1 Oscillospiraceae bacterium
TCAATGGGTATAATGAAATGCTCCGTCGTCTTGAGCCTGAAATAATCATATGCTATAACGAACCGTTTCCGGAAATGCAAGGCAATATTATATTTGTTGATTATGAGCTTTCTTCTTGGCGGCATATGAACGACGACAAAGCCTATGCACCGTCTCCGTACGTGAAATATATTTGCGGGGAGGAACCTTTGCCTCCGGACAGCAATATCGTAATAAAAAGAGCTTATATTCCAAGCCTTTATGAACTTAAAGGTATGGGCAGTGTTCGCGGCGGAGACTGGAGGCCAAGTCCCAATAAACCGGATGATCAGCGGCTTATTGGCGAACCGGGAAGCATTAACAGAACTGTAGAACACAACAAAAATTACAGCTTTAATCGTCTTACCAAAATTGGAGAAGACGGAAGAGCCGTTATGGAGAGACATGAGACAGATCATAGAATGCCTAACTCACACAGCAATCCTCATGATCATCCAATTGACTGGAGTAAAGGTTTTCCCCTTTTTGGAAAGCAAGTCAACTACCTCAATGACGCTCCCGAATTTAAAAATTACAGAAGGGATAATACAAAGATGGATAAGCAATATATAGATATGGATATTGATTATTCAAATCAAGATCTTAATTTTCATACAATCAGCGAGTTTAAATGGTGCATGGAACAAGGTGGTGAAGTGGAATTTTGTGTGGGAGAAAGAGTATTTGGTGTGTTCCCTTTGCAAAATCGCACTCTTGAGTCGCCTGATCAAATTGTTGTTTGCGAAAAATACGTTGACAATCGAAAGGAAACTGAGCTTTGGGCTGACACCGCTGACGATGCTCTTGAATATATGATTGATGGCGTTCGTTTGCGCGACATCATTACAAAAGTAGAAGTGACAGGAAGAACCATTTAAAGCGGTATCGCATTATCAATTATCTGCTACCGATAAATTATCTCTATCCTCAACTACTTCTTGTTGCAAGCCCACAAATCCATAAACGACTCAAATGGCGTTGCATAGAATTTCTTGTATGAGAACCTATTTGCACTATGCCTTAATTGAATTCATTGATATGCTTTAGAAGTCTGGTGCAGATTTTACACACACTAAATGATTTTGGTGCAATTTTAGTGATGCAGATTGTTTTGTGATTTTCACGCATAGAATTTTATTTTGAGAATTAGAAGGTATGATGAGAAGCGTGAAATTATATCAAGCTTGACACACTGAGACACCCGAATGTCAAGCGTAGACTAAAAGATAGCTTCTGCGCTTGGCATTTGCTTTTTCGGCTAAATCGTGCCGCTATGCGCTAAAATGCTACTATGCATTTCAGTATAGTATATTGTATAATAATAGGCAAAGTAAATTAACATGATTGATGGGAGGGCCTATGCGTATTGGCATTGTTGGTGCATCGGAAAACGAAATTAATCCATTTATTTCCGTAATGAGCAACACTCAAACTGAAGAATATGCCATGTTAACGTTTCACAAAGGGAAATATGCGGGTATTGATATAATCGCATTATTTTGCGGTGTTTGTAAGGTGAACGCCGCAATTGCCACACAGATTTTAATTGACAAGTATCAGGTTGCGCAGATTATCGTTGTTGGTGTCGCAGGTGCGATTGATACAGAGTTGCATATCGGGGATACCATTATTTCGTCAGAGATTGCCTATCACGATGTTGCTGATGAAATATTAACGCAATATCATCCATGGATGAAAAGCATATACTTTACTGCCGCTGAGAACATTGTGCACGGCATTATAAAAGCGAATGCAGATGACCATTCTGTGATGGTTGGAAGAATTGTAACGGGAGAAGCTTTTATAGATCAAGAAGGACGCAAAGAGATTATAGAGAAATATAATCCGCTATGTGTAGATATGGAAACAGCAAGTATTGCTCATGTTTGTTATGTTAATTCTATACCGATTGCCGCCATTCGCTCCATGAGTGATACGCCTCACGAAAGTGGGAACAGCGCTTTTGAAAGATACGGCAAAGCGGCAGCGGAAAAATCTGTGCGAGTTTTAATCCGCTATTTGAATCAGATTGCTGCTAGGTAAGTGCTGATTAATTGAGGTGGATGCGGCGTCAAGAAAATTTTTCGTCAGATGAACCAAAAACCGCAGGCAATACTTTGTGTATTAACGAGGATTTTTGGAATATATGATGGAAAATTTGCCGGCGCTGCGCCGCCATCGATTAAATCAGTGCTTACCTAGATAATAAGCATAATGTTGATCACAATCATCAGCTCAACAGACCGCAAAGCGGGCTTAACATCCAACTTGATAGTTGGATGAGATGGCTTGGAAGTGCACTCCCAACAAGCCACATCCCCTACTTGCGGGTCGGAACGTGATGATTTTCCATCCTTTCTGTTTTTTAGCGCAAATCGAAAATCCAACTGTTGCATTGATGGGTTTGGGACTGCTTTGTCCTCGGAGAAAGAATAAAAAGCGGCGGCGATAAACCTCTCAACCCCTGTAAATACACTGTTTTTTGGTTTGTCGCAATTATTTCGTATGGGCATGTTAATACGACACGAATGATATAATTTTATTCGGCATAAAACCCGCTGTTTAGCGGGTTTTTGTTTTGTATGCCTCGGTACAACCTCTTCGTACGGACAATTTTGCCACAACTCCCACCGATTCCGTATGAGCGGCTCCGCACCCAACATCGGGATTTTCATATTCGTTGTGCACCGCACAAGTATAAAGCGGATATCGAAACGGCAAATCACGCACGAAACATATTATTGAANNTTACCAATAAAACGATTTGGCCTGCACATCATGGATTTGGGGCTTGTATGAATTTCAGGACATGTCTAATAAATTATCAGAACCATTTGATGCCTTTTGGAATGTATACGTTAAATCAAATTGCTCTAGAATCTGTCTACCTCCGACCGCCCGGGCTCATACCGCCCATGCCGCCGGGGCCTCCCATACCCATGCCGCCGCCCGTTCCCGCAGTGACGATTGTGCTTTGTCCGCTGATCAGAGCCGTATAGTCTTGCCCGCTCGTAATGCCGGGAGCGAAGAGAACCAGCGAGTAAATCTCTCTGTCCGCCGTGTAAGAGGCAACCGTCTCACTGCCGGACTGCACTGCGATTTCCGCGCCGGCCGCGATATTGCTCAAATAGACATAGCTTTGGGAAGAACTGGCGGATACGCTTTCGAAGGTTCCNNCCCGCTATGACCGTGCCGCCGGTGATAATCAACTCCCCGTCGCAGTCTAAAGCGCTGTTGTCTGCGGAAGAATTGATGATAGCGGTGAGATTGCCGCCGCTGATATTGATGCCGCCGTTCGAGTCCAATCCGTCGCCGCCCGCATAGAAATTAATTTCGCCGCCGCTGATGTCGATCGTATTATTCCCGCCGCCTCCGCCCATGAAGTGGTCGCCGCCGAACTGTCCGGNNCTGCTGCCGCCAGCGGCGTTTATCCCGTCGTCGGACGCGATCAGGTTCATGATTCCGCCGGAAATATAGACATTGTTTCCCTCCAGCGCTTCAAAAGATTTTTCCACGGTGATCTCACCCGAGCTGATTGTCAAATCGCCATCCGCATGAATACCGTCGTCTGTAGTCGAAAGTGTAAAGATGCCCTCACTAATGGATACATTCCCGTTTGCGTGAAGACTGTCGTCCAAACTGTCGATGCGCAATGTGCCG
>DOZQ01000203.1:4553-7054 GCA_003517915.1 Oscillospiraceae bacterium
CCCGCCGACACCGTGATATCGCCGCCGCCGACAAGCAGCAGTCCGGTGCCGTCCGTCTCATTCCCCGCCTGTATGCCGTCGTCGTCCGCCGTAATCCGCAGGGTACTGCTTTCAACCGTCAGGTCATCCCCGGCGTGAAGCCCGTCCTTGGCGGCGGTGATATCGACTGCACCGTCGCCGGAAATAATCAGGTTATCCTTGCCTTGTATGCCGTGGTTCACCGCGCTTGTGACGCTGCACGCGCCGCTCAGCTCAACTGTGAGATTTTGCTTACCGCCTTCGTAATAGCCCAAAATCCCCGCACCGTCCGAGCAGTTGATTGTGGCGCTGTCCAGAATCAGCGTGACGTCTTCGGCAATGACAAGAATCTGTCCGTTTACCGTGCCGGTGATGGTATGCGTTCCGTTTGTTGTGATGGTTTGCGCGACCGTTGCGATTAATTCTTCCTCGCTGCTTGTGTCGGCGGCGGTAGTATCGGTATCGCCAGCCGCCGGCGATTTGTCAGCTGCGCTTTGGGAAACGTTTTCTGCCGTGCCATCAGATACTGTGGAGGTTTTTACAAGAGAGCATCCGCTCAGCGCAACGGCTAAAATCAGAAGGATTCCGGTTATGGCATAAATTTTTTTCATGATTATTCCCTCCGTCATGGTCTCTAAATTCATGTTTTAAGTACACAATACGTCAACTGGTTTTTGTCGGGGCGCACTGTGTGAGCTCGCGGACAAACAAAATTCTCCCTACTTTTTTTGCACTCAGATTGAGTTACTCCCCGCGATTTTCCCCTTTAAAATTCGCTGTCCGGCGTGTTCAAAACCAGTGTGATGTTCAAATTCCCATTCCGGCAGCGAAGGGCGTCGATAAACGCTTTTTCATCGGCGTCGGATTTCAGCGTAACATTGTAATACAGTTCGTAAAGGCTGCCCAAATCAGCGGTTCTTACTCTGGTTCTCAAACTGGATTTTGTGTAGCGTCCAAGAATGTCATCGAACGCGTCCCGGTAGTCCAAATCCTCTGGGATGGTGATTTTTAAGATACGCTGGAAGGCTTTTACTTTTCCGAATTTAATCAGCTCCAGAAAAATCATGACCATGCATAAGATTACGGCCGCCAATGCGCCGTAAGCGATGAAACCCATCCCGCAGCACAGGCCGACCGCCATGGTAAAAAGCACATAGGTGATGTCCTTTGGGTCGCCGGGAGCGCTGCGAAAGCGAATGATTTGAAACGCGCCGGCAANNCTCGGCCAGACTAAACGCCCGTGCCACCGAATTGCCGATGAGCAGAATGATCACCGTGATGACGGCGGGCAGCACTACAAGGGTTAGCGAAAATCCCTGCGAGGGCGTTTTTGTGGTGTGGGTTTTCATATATACAAGGCTGATCATAATCCCCAGCGCGGTTGCCGCGCCCAACGAAATCAGCATATTGACGACCGTAAGGGAAACCTCGGTCGCGGTTGTGTCAAAAATCGATTCAAACATAATCAAAAAACCTTTCTATGCCCGCACCAATACCGGAACGGTTTGCGCGTAAGCCGGAACAGGGAACGGAATAACCGTGTCCGGAATTTTTCCGGCGTCCGGCGCGGACGTGATTAAAGCCTTGTATTCTGCGCCGTATTTGGAGAAGCTTTGTGGATAAATCCGGTATTCCGAAAGAAGCTTCGTCAGCCAGATCGGAATGGCCCGCGCCGTCTTGATCTCCATCAGCCACACGCCGCCAGGCAGCAGGTTTTCGCCGTAAATGCCGGATTCCAGCCGCAAATCCTCGCGGCGTGAGAGTATATTGGTATCAAAGGAGATGCGCAGATCCTCGGACGCGTCGCCGAAAAACGCCCGGCGCTCATAAGAAAGATATACGGCTGGCCGCAACTCTCGTCCGCAAAGCAGATACTGAATTTCGCGCAGAACCTGCGCGTTCATATAGGGCCGGTGGATAGGCAGGTCGCCGGAGGAAAGAAAAGCGTACGCCTCATTCAATTTTAAGCCGCTGCGCCGCTTGTTGGTCAGACCCCGGAATTTCTTTTTAATTTCTACATAAACCGTGGAGCCTTCGCCCGGTGTTCCGTAAGACCGCAGCCGCAGCTTTTCTTTATATAATGGCTTTGATATGGAATGGCGGATGAGATAACTGTCGGCGGAATCATAATAGACGTTGCAAATGGGATAAGTAAACTGCTTTTTGTTGTAATCGTCCGTTTGCATTACATCGGAAAGCTGGTCATGCAGCTTGAAAAAGACATCCTCGCTTATTTTATATTTGTTTTCATAGCGGTTGAAGATTTCAATGGCCATGTTGGCGTCCCCCCTGTTTTGGATGATAGCCATAGCTTAAACGGGAAATGTGGCACAAAAATGGACTCGCGGGGTCAACTTCGGGACAAAAAACGGCACGGCGGAGAAGCGCCGAGAGTCCGAACCCGAAAAAATGACGGAGGATTTTTTCGGAGCAGAGAGAACTAACGAAACGTGCCAGTTGTTATACTAGAACCATTTCAAAAC
>DOZQ01000203.1:7126-7296 GCA_003517915.1 Oscillospiraceae bacterium
TTTTCAAGTGGTTTAGCTATATAATGATTCAGGCAGAACACCAAAGTAGGTTTCGCGGACAAATCATGGTGTATTTGAGATTGCTTTCGAAATGTGGCGCAAAAATGTCTAACTATGACAGATAAAGCGCGGTTCTTGAAAAAATCCGCGCCCCGCCCTATAATAGAGTT
>DOZQ01000090.1:0-3860 GCA_003517915.1 Oscillospiraceae bacterium
AAAGAAAGCATGTGCTTTGACGCCGAGGGCGGCGGGCTTATCTGCGAAGACTGCGGCGATTTGGCGGACAAAAAGCTTCTGCCGAAGGGCGTGCTGGCCGCTATGCGGCATATTTTAAGCGCACAGGCAAAAAAGCTGTTTTCCTTCACCCTGCCGCGGGAGACGCTGGAACGGCTTGCTTTAGTGTGCGAGGATTATACACTGCTACAGACCGGCCGCGCGTTTAAATCCCTTGAGTTTTACAAAGAAATACGGAGAAACATATGAACGAGAAAAACAGACATTACCGTGTGCTGGAGCTTGACAAGATTTTGGAGCGCTTAGCGGGCTTTACCGCCTGTGAGGACGCGACGGAGATGGCCCGTGCTATTTCGCCGCAAAGCGGAATTAAGGCGGCTAGGCGCGCGCTGCAGCAGACCTCCGACGCGTATATGCTGATTTTACGCTTCGGGGAGCCGTCCTTTTACGGGCTTAAAAATGTGAAGGGGATATTGCGCCGAGCTGAAAGCGGCGGAATCCTTTCAATGGGGGAACTGCTCCGCATAGCGCAGGTGCTTGGGATTTTCCGTACCTTAAAGCTTTGGAGAGCCAGTGCCGCGAAGGTGGAATTTACCGCCGTCGACGACTATTTTGAGCTGCTGGCCCCCAATAAATATCTTGAGGACAAGATTAAAAACGCGGTAATTTCCGAGGAGGAAATGGCGGACGACGCCTCCCCCGAGCTTTCGGATATCCGCAGGAAGCTGAGGATAGCTTCCTCCAAGGTGCGTGACCAGCTTGATAAGATGGTGCGCTCCACATCTTATCAGAAATATTTGCAGGATCCCGTAGTGACCATACGCTCGGGGAGGTTTGTCGTGCCTGTGAAGGCTGAGCACCGCGCGAATATCCCGGGGCTGGTGCACGATACGTCGGCGTCGGGCGCGACGGTGTTTGTAGAACCGATGCCTGTAGTTGAAACCAACAATCAGATAAAGGTACTTGTGGCGAAGGAAGAAGCCGAAATTGAGCGCATACTCACCCTGCTCTCGCAGGAGACGGGGAGTTTTGCCGATTCCATAGCCTATTCCTGCGAAAACGCCATAGAGTTAAACCTTATATTCGCCAAGGCTCGCTTGGCGGTCGAGATGAAAGCCAGCTGCCCGCATCTCAACGATAAGGGGATTATCCGCCTAGGTAAGGCTCGTCATCCGCTTTTGGACGAAAAATCGGTGGTGCCTATCGACATTGAGCTGGGCGAAAGCTATGACACGCTGGTAATCACCGGGCCGAATACCGGCGGCAAAACGGTCAGCCTTAAAACCTTGGGGCTTTTAACCCTTATGGCGATGTGCGGGCTTATGATCCCTGCGGACGACAACAGCCAGATATCGGTTTTTGAGCACGTTTTGGCGGATATAGGCGACGAGCAGAGCATTGAGCAGTCGCTTTCGACATTTTCCTCGCATATGAAAAATATAATTGGAATACTTGAAATCGCCGGGGATGGAACGCTGGTGCTGCTGGACGAGCTGGGCGCGGGGACCGATCCGGTGGAGGGGGCGGCGCTTGCGACCGCGATTTTGGAGGAGCTGCGCATGTACGGAGCGAAAATCGCGGCGACTACCCATTACGCCGAGCTTAAAGCCTTCGCGTTGGATACTGGGGGAGTTGAAAATGCCTGCTGCGAATTTGACGTGGCCTCGCTTAGGCCTACATACCGGCTGCTTATAGGCGTACCTGGACGTTCAAACGCGTTTGCCATCTGTCGGCGGCTGGGTATGACCGGGCATGTGGTCGAGCGGGCTAAAGCCTTTGTCTCGGATGAAAACTCCCGCTTTGAGGATGTTGTTCGGGTGCTCGAAAGCGAGCGCTCCAAAATGGAAAAACGGCGGCTTGAGACCGAGCGATTAAAGGATCAGCTCGAGCAGTCCAGAATTCAGGCGGAGGGGCTGATTCACTCGGCCGAGCACGAAAGGGAAAGGCTGATTGAGTCGGCTCGCGCCCAGGCCGGCGCGATGGTGGAAAAGGCACGTTCGCAGGCGTCACAGCTGCTTTCGGAGCTGGAACAGATGAAAAAGGATATGTCGGGCGAAAACGCGGCGGAAATGGCAAGGCGCGCGCGGCAGTCCTATAAAAGCGGCCTTAGCTCTATGGAGGAAGCCGCCGATCCGGTGGATAAGAAATCGCAAAAGGAGTATAGATTGCCCCGTCCGCTTAAGGTCGGGGATGAGGTAATCATCCATGACATCGACAAAAAAGCCACGGTTTTGGAGCTTGCCGACAGCTCCGGCAAGCTGCTTGTGCAGGCGGGCATCATCAAAACAAGAGTGCCCGAGGCAAATCTCAGGCTTATGGAGCAAGGCAAAAAGAAGGGCGGGGTTATCTCGACCGGCCTTGGCGGCATAAGAGCAAGGGCGTCGCTGGATATGCGCCCCGAGCTGGATATCCACGGGATGCGGGTGGAGGAAGCTTTAGTCGAGCTTGAAAGGTATATTGACGACGCGGTGCTGTCAGGAATGAGGCAGGTAACCATAAATCACGGCAAAGGGACGGGGGTACTGCGAAGCGCTGTGCAGCAAAGCCTGCGTGAAAACCGTTCGGTACGCGGCATACGCAGGGGGAACGTGAGCGAGGGCGGCGACGGCGTCACTATCGCGGAGCTTAAATAAAATCTAAGAGTCACTTCTTACCGCTTGCGGTTAGGAGTGGCTTTTTAGCTATAGCCTACATAAATCCAGCGTTAAAATTGTCACGTGTTATGTACAAATCACGAAATCATGCTTGATATTTCTAAAGCAATTTGATAAAATAGGAAATGAAAGAAGAAGGAGGTGCAGGCCATGAAGGAAAGCGGCACCCAGCCGGCGGAATTGTTCCATGCCGGAAAGGAAGCAAGGGCTTATGAATATTTCGGCGCGCATAAATCCCAAAAAAACGGTCTGGACGGCGCCGTGTTCCGTGTTTGGGCTCCGGGGGTAAGGCAGGTTTCGGTCGTCGGGGATTTTTGTGGCTGGGATGATTCGGCTCATATCATGTCTCCACTTAGGGACGGAGTCTACGAGTTGTTTGTTCCCGGCATAAAGCGGTATGATGTTTATAAATATTCTATAACAGCAAAAGACGGCGAGATTCTGCTCAAAAGCGACCCTTACGCGTTTCACGCCGAGACCCGGCCGGCAAGCGCCTCAAAGTTTTATGACATTTCGGGTTACAAGTGGCGGGATACGGCATGGCGTGAAAAAAAACGCAGGGAGTCGGTTTATTCTGGTCCGGTCAACATATACGAGCTGCATCTGGGCTCGTGGAAGCGCAATGAAAAAGGCGAAACCTGGGATTATATTACACTCGCGGAAATGATTATCCCCTACATAAAAGAAATGGGTTACACCCATATTGAAATGATGCCGGTGGCGGAGCATCCGTTTGACGGCTCGTGGGGATATCAGGTAACCGGTTATTTCGCGCCTACCTCGCGTTTTGGCACGCCCCATGATTTCATGAGGTTTGTCGACATGTTCCACGGGGCGGATATCGGCGTGATACTCGACTGGGTTCCGGCGCATTTCCCAAAGGATGAGCACGGCCTTTACCGTTTCACGGGCGAGCCCTGCTACGAATACGCCGACCCGCGAAAGGGCGAGCACAAGGAATGGGGCACGATGGTGTTTGACTACGGCAGGAATGAAGTGGTCAGCTTTCTTGTCTCAAACGCGGTTTACTGGTTTGACTGTTATCATATCGATGGGCTGAGGGTGGACGCGGTGGCGTCCATGCTGTATCTCGACTATAACCGGGAGCCGGGCGAGTGGATCCCCAACGTCTACGGCGGCAAAGAGAATTTTGAGGCGATAGATTTTATAAAGCGGCTCAACGAAACG
>DOZQ01000090.1:3878-4983 GCA_003517915.1 Oscillospiraceae bacterium
GTGACCAAGCCGACCGATGTAGGGGGGCTTGGCTTCAACTTCAAATGGAACATGGGCTGGATGAACGACATGCTGCGCTATATGTCGCTCGACCCGCTGTTCCGTAAGTTTAACCACGATTCATTGACCTTTTCGTTTTTTTACGCGTTTTCAGAAAATTATGTGCTGCCCATCTCCCATGACGAGGTGGTGCACGGCAAGGCGTCGCTCATAGGCAAAATGCCGGGCGAATATGAGGAAAAATTCGCGGGTCTGCGCGCCTTTTTCGCCTATATGGCGGCACATCCCGGGAAAAAGCTGATGTTCATGGGGCAGGAGTTCGGCCAGTTTGACGAATGGAACTATGAAAAGGGAATCTGCTGGTCGCTTATAGAGGATTATGAAATGCACCGCAAGATGTTGCATTTCACAAAGACGCTTAATCACATATACCTGAACCGCCGTTCACTCTGGGAAATCGATTATTCTTGGGACGGCTTTGCGTGGGTAGCCAACGACGACTATACGCAAAGCGTCATTGTTTTCAGGCGAATCGACATGGATGAAAACGAGACTGTAATAATCTGCAACTTTGTGCCGGTGAACAGAGAAAACTACAGAATCGGCGTACCTGAATACGGCGTTTACCGCGTGGTTCTAAATTCGGACGCCGAGGAATTCGGCGGCAAGGGAGGCGGTTCGGCGGGAGAGCTGTGCGCCGACGCGGAGCCGATGCACGGGTATGCCCAGTCGCTTTCCTTGGAGCTTCCGGCGCTTTCGGTGCTGTATCTTGAGCTTGCGGAAAAAAAGACAGCGCCGAAGAAAAAATCGGTGCTGACGGTTAAGAAAAAGGCGGATGATACGGCGCGGAGGAACAATAAATGAACACTCTTCGCTGCGGAGCGGCGGGGTATCAGGCTTTATGGAACGCTCCAGAGGGGCGGGAAATTAGACCCGGAATGCTGCGCCGAACTTTATTCGTGCACACGCGAAGCGGACGCNNAGCCGGTTAAACACGAGTGCGAAATCAAAAATAAATACGAGCATTCGGCGCGCCGCCGTAGTGAACAAGACGGAGCGCGGATGTCCCGAAGGGGGAATTTGCATTGTTTAAAAAGACAAAAAG
>DOZQ01000223.1:0-2078 GCA_003517915.1 Oscillospiraceae bacterium
CATGTCGGTGTTCACCTTCCTGCTCGACCCCGGAATATTCCCGTGGAGTGGCGAAGAATACATGGAAAAGCTGGCGGCGCTGGCGGACATGCTGGAAAAGAGCCTCGGCGCGCCGAAGGGCAGCTTTGCCTTTATGGCCGGCGGGGCAGCTCCTTAACGCACGGTTTTAATCATCTTGATGATGGCGTTCATAAT
Source organism: Oscillospiraceae bacterium (assembly GCA_003517915.1). GTDB lineage: Bacteria > Bacillota > Clostridia > Oscillospirales > Acutalibacteraceae > UBA8129. Next base: position 196 of record DOZQ01000223.1, read on the forward strand.
AGCCGTATGTCCCGAAACATTAGTCTGGTTTGCCGTTCCGCTGAAATAGAGGCCGGTATCGGGATTATACCATGTATAGGCGCTTGTCTGCCCCCAAAACCCAACAATTTCACTGATCGGCTTTCGCGGCGACAGTATCCACGGAGTGGGCTGCTTCTCTAAGCCAATGCCGAAGTAGAACATACCAGGCGGCGGCGTCAGCAACCGCCATTGCTTTAATCCGTCGATGCGTTCTCGCGGGAAAAGCCTGCCGCCCCAAAAGGCTTTTGCAAACACCGTTATCTCGTTTGCCGTGGATACTATTCCGCCGTCCGGCCCGGCTGACGCCATGTAGACGGGCAGCCACAACCGCCGTGCTCCGTGGTAAAAGGGTACCGGTTGTGTATCCTTTGGGTCTTTGTAGGAATAAGTATTGTGCAGACCAAGCGGCCGGAATATGCGCTCGGAAAATACCGCGCCGATGTCCTGCCCGGTTAGGCTCTCAACGATTTTGCCCAACAGTTGAAAGTTGACATCCGAATATTCCACCCCGCGTCCCGGAGCAAATTTGGGCTTTATTTTCTTGATATGGTTTACCGAACGTTCCAACCCCCATGGTTCATCAGCTCCGCCCATGAGCATGTCAGCAACGCGCTTGCCGTCCTCCTTGCCAAAGAAATAGTCTGGCAGACCGGAAGTGTTTGACAGCAAATGCTTCACCGTCAGCTCGCCGGAATAGTCCCTGCCCTTGTAAACGTGCAGTGACCGCATGATATCATCGGATAGATACGGCGCGATCTTCTCGTCAAGGCTCAGCTTGTTTTCCTCAATCAACTGCATGATCACAGCTGCAATGTACATCTTGGTCACGCTGGCTATGAAGAACTTGCTGTCCGCCCGCATGTCTCCACGCGCTCCCTCCCAAACAAAGAAAGCATCTTCGCTCTCAACCCGCATCACGGTACTGTGGACGTGTTTTTTAGCGAAAATTTTATCCAGACAATCTTCCAGCAATTTTTCGTTAATCATTAAAGTTTACCTCCAATCGCTTTACAAAGCCCTCGAACCATGCAAGCTCCGCTTCGATCTTGGCGATAGCAAGCTCCAGCACAGCCACTTGATAGAATGCGATATCCCGCAGCTCGTTCAATGAAAATCCCTGCCCGACCGCATTCTCTTGAATTTGTGTGAGATAAGCCTCGTCAATTTCCGGCATATCGTCCGTTCTACGCTTCACGTCACCTAAAAACGCAAGCTCTTTCTTGAGTTCTGCGATGTATGCCATAAGAAGCTCGGGGCGTTTACCGCTCTCCACCATACCCATAAAGAACAGCTTTACAAGCTCCATGCTCTTTTCCTTATGGATCATGGGTTTGGAAATCCCGGCGAGAAAGTGTTCCCTCCCGGCGTTCGTTATTTCATACATCTTTTTGTTGACGCCGTTCTCTACGTACTCGTCAAAACGCACCATACCGTGATGCAAGAGTTTTTTAATAGCGGCCTGTATGCTGCCCATGCTATTGCTGCTCATACTGGTGAAATTCATCTCAATATGCTTGCGCATTTCGTAGATGGTAAACTTTTTTAGCATGAGCATACCCAAAAGAAGAATATCCAATGTTTATCACCTCGTTACTAATAGTAACATTTCTATTGGAAATTGTCAAGCAACGTATACAAGTATACCAAAGGATAAAAACCAACCATCCTTAAATCAAATGTATAACAGCAGAGGAAGAAGCGAAAAACTTCTCCCTCTGTTTCACTTATACTCAATACATAGGCGTTCCGTATCCTCGAATATCTTCACTGTCCAGTCTATAACTGCGTCTTGCACAGGAGTTGCTTGTATTGCCCTCAATAGTGTGGACGACCTCGCCCTCTACATACTCAACGATTCCGAC
>DOZQ01000223.1:2087-11468 GCA_003517915.1 Oscillospiraceae bacterium
ACGAATGGCGGTGCGTCATACATATATAATATTTCTTTTTGGGTACTTATAGCTGTTTTTTCGGCTACAGTCCGGCTGGCGTATGTCTTTTATAACCCCGCAGTAACTTTCTTTATACGTGACGGGGTACTTGTTGGCACTCCAATCCTATTGATAGTTGTATATTGTATTATGCGCTCCCGTTTTCTNNTAAAACTCGAATTTGGCGCATTGGGAAAGATCTTTATTGTCGTATGGGTTATATATACGCTATTAGCGCTATTCTTGTCGTGGTGGACTGTTTTCTCTCTCGCCGGAACGATCTGGGCTGGTAATATTGGTTCGGCATACATTATGTTTCTACCTGCTTTTGTTTTTGCCCCCTATTTCTTTACGAATCGACTTATTCTTCGCATAAGATAAATTTCAGCAAGCCAAGACTCTTCGACTGAGTTTTCACGACGAGAAGATAAAGCAGTAAATACCTACCGTATCGTACTCGTCGCCATTTAAGGGATATGAATACTCCTGTAACCTTAGGCTACAAAGCAGTTCCAGCGGCGGGGGAGCTAGGTACACTGCAATAACCAGTGAATCGTTGAATCGCGGGTTTTTCTTGGGAAGTGGTGCAAAAATTACACGATTAAAGATGCGCGATACTCGCTGGTACAAAACAGTGCATCGTGTATTTTTGCGTGGGCTTCTGGCGGTTGGCTTTCCCCTGCAAAACCTCTTTCAAATGCTGCTTTCTGAGACTGAAATAGCAGAAAACCCCTTGATTCAAGGGGTTTTCTGCACGTCATCTTTGGATCAAAGGTGACGTCTAGACCTGGTGCTGGTGACCGGAATCGAACCGGTACGATGTTTCCATCACGGGATTTTAAGTCCCGGGCGTCTGCCAGTTCCGCCACACCAGCATATGGTATTTCTACGCGCTAAATCATTATATATTATCTGTTTTAATATGTCAATGGATTAAAGCCATTGCCAATGGGAATGGTTGCTAATAAACGACGCGGTGATAAATGCCGCAGACGTCAGGGTAAACGCAATCGGTATTAAAAAGATATATATGGCACCGATGGTTTTTGTGAAAGCGGCCGTCATGCAAATAATCACGCAAGGCGCGATCATAATAATACCTAGGACACTTAGCACCAGCAGAAAAACTGAACGCTTTTGATGAACAAGCGCCGCCAAAAACGCAATAATATACAAATCCGCCAATCCGATTAAAATGCTCGGGATAATGAATGTGATAGCTTCGGTAAACGACGGGGCAAAAAATCCCGATGAGACGCTGTCATAAAACACCGCCGTGTAAAAAATGATGACAGCAAACAGAAATATTGCCGACATAGCAAGAGAGGCCACCGTTCTGGCAAAAGAACTGAAATCCCTGCCACGCATCATCATAAGCCAGCCTACGGCCCATAGCAGAGTAAACGTACCTATTATAAACAACATAAAAACCGGGTTAAACGGCAGCCGGCCGGCCCAGCTTTCTCCCGGGATGGTCAAGATAAGGGGCATTCATCAGTTCGGCAAAAACCGGCAATATGAGGTTTGCTGCAAGCGTGAGAATCCCCACAAAAAATAAAGACGGAGAAAAATCACTTTCTTTTATATCGAACGAATCAAAATCATATCCGCAGGAGGTGCACACATTAACGCCCCTCAGCACGGAATTGCCGCATATGGGACACTCCTTTGTTGCTTTTCTCACAGCGCCCCTCCTTTGCGTTCAGTCTAGTCTATGGTATAATAATTATACACAGATATTATACCATAGAAATTGCCCGTAAAAAATCTTTTTTGTAAAAATATATAGAAAAACTGTCAGGAGACTTTTTAAAAAAGCTATCCTGACAGTTTTTTGAAATTATATTTATCCAATACAGAGAATTTTACCCTGCACTGCCTACGACAATAATATATTTCTCGGTCAATTCCGGATCGTTAAGAAGCACGTCTGTGTAGTCAAGATGTACAAATTTATATCCCAGCTCACCCGCGATGGTCAAAGAGCATATATCCAAATCTTCTCCACCATCGGTCACGGTGATAAAAACCTTGCCGTCGGTACCTTTTTTCAGTCGGGGATTGTACTGCGTGTTCACACCGACATAAAGCGAATGAAAGCTTTCCTCATTCTGTGCCACTCCGACCTCGTAACGCTCCGGATCGGTAGCCGTCACATAGCTGTAAAAAATTATAGGATTCCCGTTTTCGTCGGTGGTTTCAACAACGTCCTCAATCGGCGCAGGCTCAGGATCTTCTCCTGTGTCCAGCTCCACCGGCTTGTTGCCTATAACACCGATATTGCCTACGGTATTTCCGTCTTTGTCTTTAACAGTATATGTCGGGATACTGGGCGTTCCCTGACCCTCTACTTTCTCAACGTCAAAGTCGCCGTCTTTTATTTTTTCCTGCAGTCCGCCGCCGGAACCTTCCACTCCGCCGCCGACCTCGCCCAAACCTTCGCCCGCAATGGCGTCCTTGATCAGTGTCTTAATCTCATCGTCGCTGCGCGGCGTTGTGGGCTCGATGCTGACCGGAGCTTGGGAACCGCCGCCGGAGGTATCAGAACCGTCGCTCTCTGAATCGGAGGCATCGCCACCGCTCTCATCTCCCGAGGACTGGCTGGTGCTGTCTGAGGATGAGCCGCTCTCATTATTTTCCTCTTTTTTGCAGGCCGTGAATGCCGCTAAAATCAACAGAGCCACCAATACCATGCAAATACTTTTTTTCAACTTCATAAATAAACCCCTTCCTTGGCAATCAATCTTTTTTAATGATATAGCCAAACCACTTTAAAAACGACTTAAAACGCACGCGGTTTAACTATAAAACTCCTGTGGCGTAATTATACCGCATCAGGTATGGGCAATGCCACAGGAGTTTATGAATTTTCTTTTAAAAAACTGTGAGCACGGGAAACTTAATCCTCACTCTCCGATTTGGCGTTTTCCACAACCTTGTTAGCCACCATCGGCGGAGCCTCCTCATAGCGCGCAAATTCCAGTGAGAAACTGCCGCGTCCCTGTGTGATTGAACGGATTACCGTAGCAAAATCCCCAACCTCCGCCATGGGAACCTCCGCGACGACCTCCTCAAGACCCTCCGCGCCCGGGTTCATGCCGAGCACACGGCCGCGCCGTTTATTGACCTCGCCCATAATATCGCCCATATTGTCGCTGGGGACATGAACAGTCAGCGTACCTATAGGCTCAAGCAGCACCGGCGACGCCTGCGGGATTCCGGCCTTATAGGCAAGTGAAGCCGCCATCTTAAAGGACATTTCGCTCGAATCCACAGGATGATAGGATCCGTCCACCAGCACGGCTTTCAAGCCCACCATCGGGTATCCGGCCAAAACGCCTTTTTTCACGCTGTCACGCAGGCCTTTTTCGACCGCGGGGAAGAAATTGCGGGGCACCGAGCCGCCGAATACCTTCTCTTCAAATACAAGCTCGTCGCCCTCGCAGGGTTCGAATTCGATCCACACGTCTCCGAACTGGCCGTGGCCGCCCGACTGCTTCTTATGGCGGCCCTGCACCCTGACATGCTTGCGTATAGTCTCCCTGTAGGCGACCTTCGGAACCTTTAAGAGCACCTCAACGCCGAACTTGGTTTTAAGCTTGGTTATGATCACGTCGAGATGCTGCTCGCCGAGACCTGACAAGATCATCTCGCGGGTTTCGTGGTTGGTTTCAAAATTGACCGTCGGATCCTCTTCCATAAGGCGGATAAGACCCGCCGCGATTTTTTCCTCCTCGCCCTTTGCCTTGGCGTAAACCGCCATAGACAAGCAGGGCTTCGGGAACTCAAGCGCTTTGAGCGTCACCGGACTTGTAGCGGCGCAGAGCGTATCACCGGTTTTCGCGTCGGCCAGCTTTGAAATGGCGCCGATATCCCCGGCGGTGATGTAAGGCGCGTCCTCCTGCTTGCCGCCTTTTACATACATGACCTTGCTCACCCGCAGCGCGGCGCCCGTGCGCGCGTTTATAAGCCCCGACTCAGAGGATATTTTGCCCGAGGCAACCTTGAAATAAGAAAGCTTACCGACAAACGGGTCGGCTATTGTCTTAAAGATTATTGCGGCGGCAGACCCGTTTTCATCGGCCTTTAAAGAGGTTTCCGCGCCGTCTTTAAGGGTTCCGGTTTCGGGCGCGCAGTCAAACACGCTCGGGAAGATATCCACCACACCGTCGAGCAGCATGTCCACCGCGGCGGGATCCAGCCCCGCCCCACCGAATACCGGAATCAGCTCGCCCGACGCGGCGCCGGCTTTCAGTCCGGCGGTAAGCTCCTCGGCGGTAAACGCCTCGCCGCTGAAATATTTTTCCATAAGCGCTTCATCCACACCCGCGACCGTCTCGCAAAGCGCGTCGTAATACTCCGCGTAATCATCAGCGGAAATGCTTGCTGGCGAGGGCTTGCCCTTGCTGTAGACAAACGCCTTGCCGGTCAGCAGATTGACATAGCATTTAACAAGATTACCCTCCATTATGGGAACGACCACCGGGCAGACCGACGATCCGTAGACTTCTTTGAGGGCATCAAGCGTTTTATAATAATTGGCAGTGTCGCTGTCGAGCTTGCCGATAAAGAAAAACCGGGGCAGCCCGCTCTGCTCGCAGATTTTATAGGATTTTTCCGCGCCGACCGTCACGCCGGATTTACCGGAGAGCACAATAACCGCGCAGCTTGCCGCGCGCACGCCTTCGACGACGCCGCCCGCGAAATCGAACAGTCCGGGCGTATCAATGATATTCAGCTTCGTGCCTTTCCACTCCATAGGCGACAGAGCGGCCGAAACCGAAATTTTACGCTTTTTTTCCTCGGCGTCAAAGTCCAGCACGGTGTTGGAATCGGTCACCCTGCCCAGCCGCTCAGAGGCTCCAGCCAAAAACAAAATCGCTTCCGCCAAAGAGGTTTTGCCCTCGCCGCCGTGACCAAGCAGCACAAGGTTTCTAATTTCCTTTGAGGAATACTGTTTCAATAAAATACACCCTTTCTGATTATGAATAAGCAAAAACCGCCGCGTCACAGGCCTGTCCGGCAGTTCAGAAAATCTCACCAAATAGTTTCAAGCAAGTCACAGATAATTTTATCATATTGTCGGGGGCATTGCAATACGACCGGGTAAAAAAAATTGTAAAAATATAAGATTTTATAGTCAAACCATTTAAAATAAGACACGCGTCCCTCCCGCCAATTCCTCTTCTGAGGGCGGATTAAACATAGCCTCTACATAATCAAACATCTCATCGGTAACGGTAAACGCAAATGTTCCACCCTTTTCGGCGTTGCGCCTGTGGACTCTTTTGCGGCGTTCACCAGCGGGTACATCCAAAAAATGTATTACCGCCCGCGCCCCGTGAGAAGCCGCCCACTCGCGGTAGTACACGCGCGATTCCCTGTCTCCGAAGCCGAAATCCAGAACGATGTCAACGCCGCGGCTTATTAACTGCTCCGCAATTTGCCGCATCTGCGTTTTACATCTCTCGGTTCGTTCAATCAACCAGACAAAATCATTCTTTTTTGGATCATAATCCTCGCCGTACAGGGTCTGCATCCACGGATCAACCGAGAAGCGTATGCCGCCGGTTTCCTCCGCGAGCTTCGCCGAATAGGTGGATTTTCCCGCGGCCGTATTGCCGCAGATTAAAAACACCGTAGCACTCATATGCTCATCCCCTCAAACCGTCCCCGAAAGCTTGCGCTCAAATTTATTTTCATCGTCCGCAGCGGGCGGCATAATAGGATATTCGCCGGTAAAGCAGCCGTCGCAAAAACCACAGCCGGCTCCCTTCGCTATATTCCGAACACCATCAAGGCTGAGATATCCCAGCGAGTCGACGCCTATCTGCCGGCGGATTTCATCGCAGCTAAGCCGGCTCGCGACCAGCTTATCCTCCGAGTCGATATCCACGCCGAAATAGCACGGCCTTACAAACGGCGGTGAGGAAATTCTCATATGCACCTCTTTTGCGCCGGCTTCACGCAGCAGCCGCACGATCCTCGCGCTGGTGGTGCCCCTTACAATCGAATCGTCTATCATGACGACGCGCTTGTCCTTCACCGTCTGGGTTACCGCGTTGAGCTTTATGCGCACCGCATCCTCGCGCTGGCCCTGCGTGGGCTGTATAAAGCTTCTGCCTATATAACGGTTTTTAATAAAACCTATCCCGTAGGGTATTCCGGATTCTCTTGAATAACCCAGCGCCGCGTCCAGTCCCGAATCCGGCACGCCGAAAACGACGTCTGCCTCAACCGGATGCTCACGAGCCAAAAACGCCCCGGCTCTGAGCCGGGCTTCATGCACGCCCGCGCCTTCTATTATACTGTCCGGCCGGGCGATATAAACGAATTCAAATACGCAGAGCTTTGCCGGGCCGCCGCAGTGGGTGGTTATGGAGGTAAGCCCGTTTTCACCCGCTATCATAATCTCGCCCGGACGCAGTTCTCTTATAAGGCGGGCTCCCGCGCTGTCGAGCGCGCAGGTCTCGGAGGCAAAGATGTAATCCCCGCCCGGGGTTTCACCGACGCACAGCGGCCTGAATCCAAACGGATCACGCGCCGCTATCAGCTTTTTCGGAGACATTATAATAAGGGAGTAAGCGCCGCGCAGCTCATACATGGCTTTTTCCAGCGCCTTTTCGATAGACGGGGCGCTCAGCCGCGCTTTCGTGACGGTGTAAGCTATGATCTCGGCATTGTTTGCCGAATGAAAAATAGCGCCCGAAAGCTCGAAGCTTTCACGCAGAGAAGCGGCGTTGACCAAGCGGCCGTTCTGCACAAGCGCCATTGTCCCCTTGATATGCCGTATGACCAGCGGCTGCGCGTTCGCGCGGTTGACCCTTCCAGAGGTAGACGAACGCACATGCCCGACCGCCATTTTGCCGGTACCCAAAGACCGCAGTCTTTCGGGAGTAAACACCTCGCCCACAAGCCCCAAATCGCGGTAGTGGGTAAATATCCCGTCGTCATTGACCGCTATGCCACAGCTTTCCTGCCCCCGGTGCTGCAAAGCGTAAAGCGCGTAATAAGCTGTTCCGGCTACATCCGACGTATGTTTGGAATAAACCCCGAACACACCGCATTCTTCCTGTATTCCTTTATTCATCCGGCCTCTTCCGTTCCGCCTTCTTTGTTTTCGGGAATTAGGTAAGTGCTGATTAATCGTGGTGGATGCAGCGTCAAGAAAATTTTTCGTCAGATGAACCAAAAACCGCAGGCAATACTTTGTGTATTAACGAGGATTTTTGGAATAAATGACGGAAAATTTACCTGCGCTGCGCCGCCGTCGATTAAATCAGTGCTTACCTAGGTAAACAATAATCATAGTAAACCGATGCGTACACACGGTTCGCCCTGCAAAATCCGATTTATTTATCGTTTACTCAGAAGGCTGTTTTTTTATCATAATTGATATAAAAATATTATACACAATTTCACCTTACGCCGCAAGTGGCTATAAAATGAACTGCTATGAACCACTCCCCATCGTAAAGCGGCAGAACATCAGGCTTTCTATTTTGGAATTCATGATTTGTTCAAAAATCCGTCACCGCGCGTAAACCATCCTCCAGCAGATTTGTGGTATAATTCATAAAATATAAAATAAGTACTTTGATTAGAGGGTGTGTCTGTTTGCGCGGAACAAAATTTTCAAGTCCCTATGCCAGGGAAAGACGAAAAAAAATAATAAGGCGCCGTATGTTTATTGTCGCGGGCGCGGTCTTGGCGGTCGCTATAGGCACCTTTTTACGGTTTATTGTTTTCGGGGAACGAAATACCCCGGCTCCGATTTCCTCTTCCGTTTCCTCGGGCGGCGACTCGGCAAATACCGGTTCTTCGGCGGGCAGCACTTCCTCGGTGACAGGCAGCTCCGAAAACCCCTCATCTGAGAGCGGCGCATCCTCAGATCAGAGCTCTGCCGCGGTAAGCTCTCAGAACGTCTCATCCGCTCCGACGGAGACGTCCGATATCCCCTCCAGCACGCCCCCGATCTCTTCTAAGCCTGCCTCACCTACCGGCGGAGGCGGCAGCACCGAGTGGAGTATGGTGCTTGTCAATAAAACCCACGCGCTGCCCGAAGGCTTTGAGCCCGCTCTGAGCGCCATAAACGGCGGGGATTATTCCTTTGACTCGCGCGCGGTTAAGTATCTTGAAAACATGATTAAAGACTGTAAGAACGCCGGGCTGTCCCCGCTCATCTGCTCGGCTTACCGCAGCATAAATAAACAAACACAGCTCTTCAATGACCGGGTAGCTATGAACAAGGCGAAGGGCCAGTCACAGGAGGAAGCGGTGGCGGCTGCGGCAACCATAGTCGCGGTTCCCGGCACAAGTGAGCACAATCTGGGTTTGGCCGCGGATATTGTCGCGACGAGCTATCAGATTCTGGACGACGCCCAGGGAGACACCGCCGAATGCAAATGGTTGTATGAGAACTGCCATAAATACGGCTTTATCCTACGCTACCCCAAAAACAAGCAGGCTATCACCGGCATAATTTACGAGCCGTGGCATTTCCGTTACGTCGGCGTAGACGTGGCGACCGAAATAATGAGTCAGGGCATCTGCCTTGAGGAATATTTGGGAGAATCCTAAAAAGATTAAATAGCAATCCCCCTGGCTTGACTGCGCCGGGGGGATTGCTGTTTATCAGCCGCTCAGACCTCGGCGGTGAGCGCGGCGACCGTGCGGTTTCGGGTCAAAAACAGGGTCACGCTGTAGGATATAGCCAATATAAGCAGACTGATTAAAATACAGCCCAGAAACAGCGTCCAGATATTGTTTTCGTAAAGATTATTAAAAGTCTGGACTATGCCCGGAATGTAGAAATTTATCCCGGAGCCGTTGCGATTAAAAAGAAACACGCCAATGCCGATAAGCATAAACGGAACCACTATAACATAGCGGGATTTGGTATAGCCCATCCTGAAGACCAGCGGAAGCTGAAATCCGGCGGTGTAGCTGAACAGTACAACGCTCAGGCCTATGCCGAGCAATAGCTCCTTGTAATCAAAGGCGCGGCCTATAACGGCGTTTACCGCGGCGCCCAGCACTGAAACCGCCGTTATAAATACCGGAGCGTGCAAAAGCACAAAGGCATAGCGTCCCGAGATCATGCCGTTTTTGGTAACGGCCAGGCTGGAATACAGCCGACTAAGCTGATTTTTTTCCGCCACCGAAAAAACCGAGGCGGCGGTTGAGGCGGTTATCACAAGCGAAAAACTCAGCACCGAAACAAACGAGCGGAAAAACGGAAAAAGAAAAAGCGGATAAGCCAGCAAAAACAAATAGGTTTTATAATATTGCTTCATGGTCAGCACATCAAGCCTTATCATTTTAACAGTATTCACAGCACACACTCCCAATTCGTAATAA
>DOZQ01000223.1:11489-13198 GCA_003517915.1 Oscillospiraceae bacterium
GCCGGTATAAACCATAATCTCATCGATTGAAACCGGCTCGATTATAAGGCCGCCAAATAATCTCGCATCGCCCGCGCGAATCAGCCCCTCAAAGCCCTGAGCGTGACTGCGCAGCCCGATCAGCTTGGATTTAAGTTCCGGGGTCAGATCGCCGGGGCCGCCCTTTACCGCGCGCATACCGTCGACAAATTCATCCTTGGAGCCGGTGTATAGCAGCTTGCCGCTATCGACAAAGGTGATATAATCCGCTATGCGCTCAAGATCCGAGGTGATATGGGTGGAAAACAGCACGCTGTGCGCTCCGTCGGCAATATATTCGAGCAGAATTTCCATGAGCATATCCCTCGCCGATGGATCAAGCCCGCTGGTGGGTTCATCCAAAATCAGCAGCTTTGCGTCATGCGCCATAGCGGCGGCCAGCATAAGCTTCATCTGCATCCCTCTGGAAAAATCCTTTACAGGCTTATTGTCCGGCAGCTCGAACCGTTTTAGCAGCGCTGAAAATTTCCTGTCGTCCCAAAACCGGTAAAATCCCGAAAGCGCTTTGCCTATATCCTTAACCGTCCAGGCGTCGACAAACATATTGTTGTCAAATACAACTCCCAAATGCTGTTTCACCTCGGATTCCTCCGCAATATTATCCTTTCCGAACAGCTTGATTTCGCCGCCGTCCGGCTCAAGCATATTTAAAATCAGCTTGATGATTGTAGTTTTGCCCGCGCCGTTCGCGCCGATTAAACCCATGATATATCCCCGCGGCAGAGAAAAATCTGCCGGCCCCAGTTCAAAATTGTCAAAGCGTTTTGTAAGACCCGTTATTTTAAGCATTATACCTCGTCTCCTTCCATAAGCACCCGCAAAAGATTTTTAAGCTCGTCATAGGTAAGCCCGGCCCTGCGCGACGCTCTTATAGCCTCACTCAGGCTTTTTTCCACCTCGCGCAAAAGCTGTTCTTTTATAAGCTCCGACCCGCGCGGCATGACATAACAGCCCTTGCCCTGAACATTCGTGACAAATCCCTCTTTTTCAAGCTCGGAATAAGCCCTAGTGGTGGTTAAAACACTGATTCTAAGATCTTTGGCCAGCGAGCGCAGCGAAGGCAGCAGCTCGTTTTCCTCAAGCTCACCCGCAAGAATCGCCGCCTTGAGCTGATTTTTAATCTGCTCATAAATCGGAATATTGGCGGTGTTGGATATAACAATCTTCATTTGTTCACCTCGCCGTTCTACTGTTATGTTTGTTATATATACAGTATAATCACAAGGCACAATCTTGTCAACCTCTTTTTTTGAAAAATCGCGAAAAAACTCCGGGCTGAAATAAATCAGCCCGGAGTTTTTTATCGTTATTTAATAATGAACCACTCCAGAGGGGCGGAGAATAATACCCAGAACGCTGCGTCTGGCGCTCTTCGTGCGAACACGAAGCGGATGCCCCGGCGCAGCCGGTTCAGGATTTTATTTACCCGTAACTCTCTTTTTGCGTGTCACGCTCAAAGCGGAGATGACACCCACTGCGAATATCAGCGCGACGAACCAGACAATAGGCTCAGACATATCCGCTGTTTTGGGGTTGTTGGTTTTGCCGGTGGCCGGAGCAGATACGGCAGGGGGGGTCGGGCTTGGATCAACCGGAGCTTGGATGACCTCAAACGCATAGCCCCACTTTGCGGCATACGCCTGCGCGGGCGAGCCCTCAAGACCACGGAT
>DOZQ01000223.1:13213-13414 GCA_003517915.1 Oscillospiraceae bacterium
GAAGGTTACGCTCTCAAGATATTCGCAATAAGTAAATATGGTATCCTCCATATGCTCTACACTTGCCGGAATCGTAATGTCGGTCAGTTTTGTAGCAATCATACTGTCTGTAAAAAAACTCTTCACGCCGTCAGGCACAGCATAAACACCGGATTTACCATTTGGACATTTATATAATATCGTTTTATCTTTACTGAACAG
>DOZQ01000223.1:13425-13902 GCA_003517915.1 Oscillospiraceae bacterium
CTTATTAAATTCGGGACTCTGTCAAAACAATTAACATACATCATAGTCACACTTTTAGGAATTGTTACCGAGAAAATGTCACCCCGTTCAACATGTGTCTGGGATTCATACAAATTATAAAACATAAAGCTAGCGAGCATCTCTACCGGATTACCGCCTAACGTTTCCGGGATTACAACGTCTCCTCCCGGTCCGTTATATTCAATGATGGTGACTTTTCCACCCGCCACTTCGTAAGTATAATCTCCCTCGGTATATTGAGTGTATTCAATCGGTATATATTCTGAGTAAATACCCTGCTCTTCATCGAACGTTCCATAACTGAACCACTGTACAATCATATCATCCANNAATAACATCATAAGTAAACGTATTATGTCCTGCGGTCAAGTCAAGGGTAATATGCTTTCCTTCCCAAACGGCTCCCTGTAATATTTTGTGCATACTAAAATACCCTGGCATTTCACCCGCGCTGTC
>DOZQ01000223.1:13993-18984 GCA_003517915.1 Oscillospiraceae bacterium
GGGGAGCTTCAGGTGCGGGCGCTTCCTCGGCAATTTCGTCAGTTTCTTCCAAGGCAGGAGCTTCATCAGCAGACTCCATATCCGGAGCTTCAGAATCGGGCGCTTCCACAGCGATTTCGCCAGTTTCTTCCAACACTAGAGTTTCCCCTGCAGGTGCGAAATCTTCCGCTTCTGATTCCTCCTCCACGGCAGTAAAACCCGACATAGTGAGTACAAGCAGGGTTAACAATAAAAGCATCGCCACTGATTTTTTAAAGCATCTCTTCATAACACTCTCTCCTCCATTTTGATCATTCTTTTACATATAGTCAAATATTCATGGCCGCTAAATATATTGTACTGTAATAAAACTTAAAAAACCAGTTAAAAAGTGGTTACAAAACATTACAAAATTTTAATCCGGGCTGAAATAAATCAGCCCGGATTGTATTATCTCATATTTAGGATTTTATTTACTTGTAACTTTCTTTTTGCGGCTCATCACCATAAGCGCGTAGGCGGCACCAGCCGCAAATATCAGCGCTGTGAACCATACCGCCGGAGAAGACATGTCGACCGTTTTGGGGTTGTTGGTTTTGCCGGTGGTGGGAGTAGAGACGGCGGGGGGAGCAGGTTTTGGAGTCGATACCGGGTCGGAGCTGGGGTCTGCCGGAGGCTCCTCCGGAAGGACTTCAAACGTATATCCCCACTTTGCGGCATAGGCCTGCGCGGGCGAACCCTCAAGACCACGGATGACAATTTCCCAATCGGTCGGGAATAATTCCGGGAATAACGAATAATCGGGGAATATCTCGTCAGTATCGTCAAAGGTCGTATTACCGAGGAAAGTGATTGTCTCCAAAATATAACATTCGGTAAAGGTTTCCCACTCAATATTTTCCACACTTGCCGGAACCGTAATGTTAACCAGACGATCGCAGTTCCAAAAACCCCAGCTGTTAATGAGGATCACACTGTCAGGTATTACATAGTCGCCGGCTTTTCCGGGAGGACAGACAAGCAACTCGGTTTTATCTATATTAAACAGAACACCGTCCGCGCTGAAAAGATGGGGATTGTCCTGCGCGACCGAAATGCTTTCTAAATTATCGCAATAAGCAAAAGACACCATAGAAAAGTTTCTCAGGCTGCTCGGGAGCAACACCGAAATAATATCGTCCCGGCCTTCATAAATATCATCCGCCCCGGTATAAGTCATGAACACCAAGTCGGAAAAACCTGTCACGGGATAGCCGTCCAGCGTTGCCGGAATCGACACCTCTCCACCCGGGCCGGTATATCCCGAAACTATAGCCTCATCAAATAACAGGTAATATATAAAGTCTCCATCAGTATATTCGAGCGGCTCAACAGCCACCCATTCAATCATGTTTTCGGGATCCTCGTTTACTTCGAAACCGAAAAACAGCACGCGCATACCGTCCATAAACAAATCATAGGTGAAAGTATTGTGGCCCGCAACTAAATCAGCGATAATATACTTCACTTCAGTGGTTTCAAGGTTGCCGTCCGGCGAGAGCGTATACAAATCGAAATCGAATTCTACCGCGCCGGCGGCGTCGCTGTCCAGCTCAACCACAAACTGGGTTTCGTTTATCTGCGTTGCCGTAACGTTTGTCACGTTGGGAACAGGGGCGCTGTCCTGCACGGGGGCTTCTTCCGTGGGCGTAGGCTCCTCCGGCAAGGCGTCTACTCCGGCAAAGGCGGCAAAATCCTCAATAATAATCTCATCAAGCGCATCGGGTTTTTCAGGCTCGGCAGGCTCCTCCGCCTTGGCGGTCATGCCGGACGCGGCAAATACCAACAGCGCCAGCGCCAAAAAAATCGCCGCAAACTTTCTAAAAGATTTTTGCATTTTGTCATCTCCTTGTTTCTAGTCGTGTGAAATAACGCGCCACACACACTGTCTCTATTTAAATATCAGTATATTGTAAATTAGCACAAAAAGCAATCCTTTTATGAAAAATATTATAAAATATGCTCCAGGCTGAAATAAATCAGTCTGGAGCATTGTGTTTTCTAAATATTTAGAGCAATTTTTTCGTAACATTGAGATATATGTTTTGTCAATTTGCTATAAGATTTTATCTCCCCGCAACTTTCTTTTTGCGTGCGGTCACGCTCAGAGCGAAGATGACGCCCGCCGCGAGTATCATCGCGACAAACCAAACCACCGCAGAAGACATATCTGCCGTTTTGGGGTTGTTGGTTTTACCGGTGCTCTTGCCGGCTAGGCCGCTCGAAGCTTGGCTCGGAGCCGACACCGGCGCTGAACTTGGGTCTTGCGGAGTATCGATGGCTTCAAATGTAAATCCCCACTTGGCGGCATAAGCCTGCGCGGGCGAACCGCTAAGGCCGCGTATGACGACCGCCGAACCCTCCGGGAATATATCGTTCTCACCCTCAAAGATGGTATTGCCGAGTAAGGTTATTGTTTCAAGCGCATAGCTTTCGGTAAAGGTAAGAGACTCGATTTCCGCAACGCTTGCCGGAATCGTGATGTTGGTCAGATATTCGCAGTTCCAAAATCCAAGCCATTCAATTGAGGTCACGCCGTCCGGCACGATATAGTCGCCGGCTTTCGCGGGAGGATAAGCGAGCAGCTCGGTTTTGTCCTTGTTGAAAAGCACACCGTCAGCGCTGGAAAATTCGGGATTATCCTGGGCTACCGAGATGCTTTCAAGGCTCAGGCATTCACCAAATGTCCACGGGTTAATCTCATCTACGCTGCTTGGAATAGAAACCGAAACAATATCACCTCGGGGCACCATAACGCCGTCTTCATCAAAATAATCCGTAAATATGACGGCGTCAATATATGTCACAGGCTTGCCGCCCAAAGCTTCGGGAATCGCCATGTTGCCTCCCGGGCCGCTGTATTGCAAAATATACGATTCGCCCAAAAACGAGACAAAGGTAAAATCCCCTTCGGTTTGTTCAAGATATTCAATCATCAGCTCGACATAAGGCGCTGTTTCGTCAGCCGTCTCATACCCTACCGAATATATCATCATCCCGTCAATAATAAAGTCATAGGTGAACGTGTTAGCGCCCGCGCTCAGCTCAACGGGAATTTCCCTGTAATCTGTCAGAGGCATATCGAATTCGTCAGTTTCGTCCATAGACACCATACTAAACAAAAAAGTCTTTGTGCCTGCGGCGTCGCTGTCCATCTCAAGAGTAAACTGGGTGTCGCTTATTTGCTTGGCCTTTACGTTTGTGACATTGGGAGTCGCCGGCTCTGCGGGCAGGGGATCCGCCGCGGCTTCTTCCGGGGGCGCCGCTTCATCCCGCGCGGCCGCTTCCTTCATTAAACTAAACATAAGACCGCCCTGCGGCTCATCGGATTTTTCCGGCACGGCGGGCTCCTCGGCTCCGGCGGTCAGGCCGGACAGTGTGAATACCAGCAGCGCCAGTGTCAAAAACAGCGCCGCCGCTTTTTTAAAAGATTTTTTCATTTTCCTGTCTCCTTACTTTTTGTTACTCAAAATTTAATATACTTAAATATTGTGTTTGTGAATGAATATAATATCCTGCCATTCCCTCTTAGGTAGTGTCGTCATAAGCTGAAATCAAGCGGTTCTTAGGGCTTTTCTGCCGGAGTTTCCCTCCGTCTCCTTTTTATCAGCAGCATGAAAGCGGCGCCCAACGCAACTATCAGTGCGCCGATAACGATAACCGCCGATATAGAGATACCGCGCGTACCCGTATCCACAGAGCTTGGAGCAGAACTGAAAGCGGAGCTTATATCGGGGGCGGAGCTTACGGGCTTGGAGCTGAGAGCGGGACTTGGAGCAAAACTCGGGATATCTCCTTCAATAATTTCAAATTCAATATCCCTCTTGTCGGCATAGCGCTGCGCGGGGGAGCGCTCAGGACCGCTCATCACTATATCCGACGGGCATCCGTAAAAAATATCCCGCCCGTCGTCAAAGCTTGTTAAGCCTAAAAAAGTCACCCGTTTAAGCGAAGAGCACTCCTTAAAGGTTCCTTCGTAAATATGGGCGACACTGTTTGGAACGGTGATTCCGGTCAGCTTGAAGCAGCCCCAAAAACCTGTGACACTGTCAACATATTCAACTCCGTCCGGAATGACATATTCGCCGGTTTTACCGTAAGGGCACGCAAGCAGTCCGGTCTTATCCTTATTGAACAAAACGCCGTCTATACTCGTGTAATTCGGATTTTTTTCATCGACGTTAATGCTTGTTAAATTGTCCGCGTCACCCAGCGCAAAGGTATTGATAATTGTTATACCCGCCGGTACGGTCACCGAAGTAAGATTTCTGCAAGATAAATGTGTGTCGGTTTGCGCATCGTATACATCGTAGTCACATAACCCGCAAAAATTTCTAACCACATTGCCGTCCAGCGTCTCGGGAAGTACAATGTTCTCGCCCTGACCAATATATGAGAGAATCATCGCCTGACCGTTTACAGCG
The DNA here is from genome assembly GCA_003517915.1 of Oscillospiraceae bacterium. Classification (GTDB taxonomy): domain Bacteria; phylum Bacillota; class Clostridia; order Oscillospirales; family Acutalibacteraceae; genus UBA8129. The sequence goes on from DOZQ01000223.1 coordinate 18,436, forward strand.
TAATATTTATAGTCCTCGTGAGTGTATACAATATTTTCGATAGCTATAGAATAACCGAATGCGGAGTTGATATATTCCACGAACTTGCCGTCAATCATGTAATTTAATGTGAATTTATTTGGTCCCTCAACTAAATCAAGCGACATCCTCTTTTGTTCGTCTAAAAAATCGCCGCCGAGTATATCGGTCACACTTATTGTCAATTCCACTTTGCCGGTAATAAAGCTGTCCAGTCTTAGCTCATATTGGGTCGCGTTTATTTGTTTTGCCGAAACGAAGTTAAAGCTCTGCGGCGGAATCGCGGCAGGATAGGTTTCAGCGCCGGAGCTCAGGCACGCAGCCGAAAGCAGCAACACCGCGATAAACAGCACCGCAGCTTTTTTAAAAGACTTGTTCACCGCTTTCACCCCTGATTCAACCGGCCGCGCCGGGGCATCCGCTTCGCGTGTGCACGCATAAGGTTCTGCACAGCATTCCGGGTCTAAGTCCCCGCTCCTCTGAGACATTCCATCAAGCCTTATATAGTCAAACCACTTGAAAACAAAGTTT
>DOZQ01000223.1:19036-20879 GCA_003517915.1 Oscillospiraceae bacterium
GGTTTTGAAATGGTTCTAGTATACTCCGCCGCTCTGCGGCGGAGTATAGTTCATTCTGAAATAAAATAAGACTGGCTATATTATAATATAGCCGGTCTTTTATAAAAAGGGTTTTCACCAAAATTTCATTGAATTTTCATTTTCTAAATTATATGTTATGTGTATTATTCTCGGGTTTGCAGCTTTCCCGCGCGTAAGGGCAACCGTTACAGCAGCCTCCACAGGCGTTTGCCCGGTACTTTTTACGCTGGCGTACAAGGCATATCACAACCCCCGCCACAGCGGCCGCGACACAGATTAAAATGACAATGTCAACAGGATTCATAAATCTCAGCTCCTTCAGGGTTTGTCTGCTCTACCTTATAAACACAGAGCCTATGCTGTATATCAAAAAGGCCATAATCCACGCGGCCGCAAGCTGAAACACCAGCGCAAACCCCGTCCATTTTTTTGAGCGCATCTCCTGTCCTATGGTCGCCATAGCCGTTACGCACGGGGGAGCGAGCAGATTGAATATCATAAACGAAAACGCGCTGAGCGGAGAAAACGCGGCGGCGACCGCCGTAGCTGCGGCCGTGGCAGTTCCCTCGGCCAATGGAATATCCGGCGTTCCGGAATATAAAACTCCCAGAGTGGAAACAACCGCTTCCTTGGCTATAAATCCGGTTAAAATAGCGACCGCCGCCTGCCAGTACCCAAAGCCGAGCGGCGCGAAGACCGGGGCGATGGCCTTGCCTATAACCCCCAAAATACTCTCGGCACTGCTAGGGGTCATATTAAAGCTGAAATCAAAGCTTTCGAGCAGCCAGACCGCAATGGAGGCCAGCAGTATAACCGTGCCCGCCCTGAATATGAAATGCTTTAATTTTTCCCAAAGATTAAGCACCAGCGTTTTAAGCGCGGGCAGACGGTAGGAGGGCAGCTCCATGATAAACGGCGTTTGACCCCCTTTTAACAGGGTGCCTTTCAATACGGTTCCGGAGATTACCGCTACGGCGACGCCCGTAAAATAAACCCCGAAAATCGCCCAGACGCTTCCCGATATGCCAAGAAAGCTGTAATCCCTGAAAAACACGCCCGCAAACAGGCTGTAAATCGGCAGCTTCGCCCCGCAGGACATAAACGGCGTGAGCATAATGGTGAGCCGCCGTTCCTTTTCGTTTTCAATCGTACGCGAGGCCATTACGGCGGGCACGCTGCACCCGAATCCCATCAGCAGCGAGACAAAGGCTTTGCCCGAAAGCCCGAACCGCCGCAGCAGGCGATCCATGATAAACGCGGCTCTGGCCATATAGCCGGTACCCTCCAGAATCGAGATAAACAAAAACATCAGAAGAATCTGCGGCAAAAATGAGAGCACTCCGCCTATTCCGCCTACAATGCCGTCCGCAATCAGGCTTTTTGTCCACCCGGCGGCGCCCACGTTTTCAAGCAGCCCGCCTATCCCGGAGCTTATGCTCCCGATAAAACCCTCCATAATACCCTGCAGCCAAACGCCCGGCATGGGTATGCCGCCGCTCGCAAGCTCCCCGAATGTCAGGAAAAACACGGTTCCCAAAATCAAAATAAAAATCGGGATGCCAAGAAAACGGTTGGTTAAGATAAGATCAATTTTATCCGAACGGCTCAGCCCCGACGGCGAAACCGGCTTTATAACCGCCCTGCCGCAGTTTTCGGTTATATATTTGTAACGCAGATCAGCTATTTCCGCCTGTATATCTCCCGACGCCGCATGGGCTTCCACCTGCCGCCGCGCCTTATTCACTTTGTTCGCCGTGCCGCCGTCCAGCTCCTTCATCATAAGGCTGTCGTTTTCCAGCAGCTTTACCGCGCGGTAAAGGGT
>DOZQ01000223.1:20889-21962 GCA_003517915.1 Oscillospiraceae bacterium
ATAAATCCCGCTGCCGGCCAGCACCGATCCGGCAGCGCGGTCCTCCCCGGCTGCTTTTATCGCGGCCTCCATAAGCTCCTCGACGCCTCCGCCCTTTGCGGCTGAAACCGGAATCGCCGGAACCCCCAGCTTTTTTGTTAAAATCTCGGGATTTACAATGTAACCGTTTTTTTTCGCCTCGTCCATCATGTTGAGAGCCAACACCACCGGCGTATCGGTTTCGATGAATTCGGTCGCCAGATAAAGGCTGCGCTCCATATTTGTGACATCGATGACGTCGATTATCACATCCGGCTTTTCATCCATTATATAATTGCGGGAGATAACCTCCTCGGGCGAATAGGGGGAGGTGGAATAGATGCCGGGCAGGTCGATTATTTGAATATTCCCGACGCGGCTTTTATATTTGCCCTCCCTGTGCTCAACAGTGACGCCCGGCCAGTTGCCGACATGGGCGTTAGAGCCGGTGAGCCGGTTGAACAATGTGGTTTTGCCGCTGTTCGGGTTGCCCGCGAGCGCGATCCTCAGCATTAGCGTCTCCCCCTGTCCGAAGCTTCTATTTTGACCGCCTTTGCCTCGGCCGAGCGCAGCACCAGCTCATAGCCGCGCAGGGTTATTTCAATCGGATCACCCAGCGGCGCCGTCTTGCGAACCCTGACCTGCGTTCCCGGGGTCAGCCCCATATCAAACAGCCGGCGGCGCACCGCGCCCTTGGCCTCAACCGACACGACCGTCCCCGATTTGCCCGGTGCAAGATCTTTAATACTCATAAGCATTCACATCCACTCTTTTCGGCGGCAGCGCCGCGCCATAAAATTAGTCACAGCTAACATCTTGAATGTATTCCATGCATTATCTTTTTATAGAGCAATTTAATATGTTTTATTAATTCGCTATATTATTACCATTTTCACACGGATTACTGCTTGTTTGCAGAAATATTGTACTGTTAGATTTTATGTAATTTTAGTTACCTTCATCTAACATTATTAATGTTAGCACATGCTAATAATTTTGTCAAGCCTAAATTTTGCGGATTTTATCTCGCTTTATAGTTAAACCACTTGAAAACA
>DOZQ01000039.1 GCA_003517915.1 Oscillospiraceae bacterium
TTATCTTCACTTCGTTCCAGCATCGTATCACCCTATTCTATTATACCAAAAAGGCCGCCAAAAGGCGACCTTTTTTGACAGTCTGAACCTCCGGCTGTTGCCGGAGGTTTTAAAAAGCTTTCAGCTTTGCATATAAAATTCATAAGCCGCTGGTATGAGTATTGAATTATTTAGCTATACAGCCCTGTTCCATGCACGCGGATGGAACAGCAGCAGCATGGGGAAAATCTCAAGTCTGCCGAGCAGCATATCGGTGCTGAGCACAATTTTGCTGAGCGCCGAATAGCCCGCGAAGCTTCCGGCCGGGCCGACATCCCCAAGACCCGGGCCAATATTGCTCATGCAGGAAATTACCGCCGAAAGGTTTGTTTCAAACGAAAAATTGTCAAGTGAAATAATCAAAAAGGATAAAACCATTATCGACATATAAACGAACGCGAAAATATGTACCCCGCGAATCAGGTTTTCCTCAACCGGCTGACCGTTCAGGCGCAGATGTATGACCGACTTGGGGTGCAGCATTCTTTTTGCTTCCCGAAAGCCTGATTTTATGAGTATGAGCAAACGCACAATTTTGATTCCTCCGCCGGTTGAGCCTGCGGAGGCTCCGAACAGCATAAGCACCAAAAGCAGGGATCGGGAAAGTTGGGGCCACAGGTTAAAATCTACCGTTGAGTAGCCTGTGGTGGTCATTACGCTGCTAACCGAGAAAGAGGCATGATGAAGTGCCGCACCAAAGCTTTCAAACTGGTTCATGACATTCACGGCGATAACCAGGCTCGAGGCAAGCATAAGTATAATATAGGTGCGGCACTCTTCGTCCTTAAAAATCTGCTTGACTTTCTTTATAAGCAAAAAATAATAAATGTTAAAATTGATTCCGAACAGCGCCATAAAAACCGTCACGACCACCTGAAGATAGACACTGTAAGAGGCCATGGAATCGGCGAGGATTCCGAATCCGCCGGTGCCGGCGGTGCCGAACATAATGCAGAAGCTGTCGAAAACCGGCATTCCACCGGCCAGCAAAAATATAAGGCAGATTAAAGACATCGCGACGTATATGCCGTACATTATGGCGGCGTGATTGCGTGTTTTTGACGCGATTTTCGATACCGCCGGCCCGGGGCTTTCCGCGCGCAGCACATACAAAGAGCCCCCGCTGCCTTTGGCGGCGGGGATAACGGCTATTAAAAACACTAAAATACCCATTCCGCCCAGCCAATGCGTAAAGCTGCGCCAAAGTAAAAGCCCGCGGCTCATAGCCTCTACATCGGTAAGAATTGAAGCGCCGGTAGTAGTGAAGCCGGATACCGTTTCAAAAAACGCGCTTATATAATTCGGGATTTCCCCGCTGATAAAAAACGGCAGGGCGCCGAAGGCGGCGGCTGAGAGCCAGGACAAAGCCACGAGCAGAATACCCTCGCGGGAGTAATATTCCCGTCGGGACTTTACAGAAACAGCTTTGAGAATCGCTCCCGCGCAGACTAGCAGAATTATGGTTATCACAAAAGCCCTTGTCACACCGTAATCACCGTCATAAATCGAGAGCAAAGACGAAGGAAGCAGAAAAAGGGCTTCAATAAGGAAAATGCTTCCCAGAGTTTTAAACATAAATTTATAATTCATGGATGCTTCTCCGTCAGTTTTCAAAAATGTCGTTCAGGTTGACAATTATCCGGTCGCCCTGAATTACGATTATAAGCGTGTCATCCCTGCGGATACAGTTGCCGCCCTCCGGGATTATGGCCCGCCCCTTGCGTATGATACAGGCGATTAGTATACCTTTTTTGATAGGGACGTCGGCAAGAGGATTATCCAGATATTTTGTGCCCGGCCCCGCAAGGAACTCGAGCGCGTGCACCCTGCCGTCCACCAGTTCGTGCATGGTTATTACCGCGCCGCCGGTCGTGTTGGCCATGGCGCGAACATACCGGGTGATTTCGGTGGCGCATAAAAGCTTGGGACAGACCGGGGCGTCTATGCCCATGCTCTGAATGACATTGGAGTATTCCATACGGCTGATTTTGGTAATTACATGTGGAACCTCCACATGCTTTGCGTAAAGCGAAAAGAAGATGTTTTCCTCGTCTATGTTGGTAAGGGTGACAAAGGCGTCGGTTTTATCCAACCCTTCCTCCAAAAGAAGCCGCTGCTTGCTGCCGTCGCCTTCGATTACAATTGCTTCGGGAAGCATTTCCGAAAGGACTACACACCTTTCGGGATTTTTTTCAACTATCTTTACCGAAATGCCGCTGTCAATAAGCATTTTTGAGAGATAATACGCGATGCGGCTGCCTCCAATAATCATACAGCTGTGGATTTTCTGGGTTTTTATATTTAAATTGTGCATTAATTTTACAAGATCCCGCGATGCGGCGGTGACAAATATCCTGTCGTTTTCCTTGAGCACAAAAAATCCGCTCGGAATAAAGGTCTCACTGCCCCGCCTGACGGCGCAGACCAGCACCTTGACCGAAAGAATCTTATGTAGCTTGTTAAGCGGCAGATCGTCCAGCCGCGATCCGGCCTTCACTTTAAGCTCAACAATTTCGACCTTGCCCTTCGCAAAGGTGTCCCTTTGCAAAAAAGACGGGAACTGCAAAAGATTATATATTTCCTTAGCGGCCGACAATTCGGGGTTTATTGTCATGGAAAGACCCAGTTCCTCGCGCATCAAGACAAGCTGCTCCGCGTATTCCGGGTTGCGTACCCTTGCTATGGTGTGCTTCGCCCCGACCCGTCTTGCCAAAATACAGGTAAGTAGGTTGATCTCATCGGCACTTGTCGCGGCGATGAGCAGGTCGGCTTGATCGGCATTAGCTTCCCTAAGCGTCGGCAGGGAAGCGCCGTTGCCGTGCACGACCATAACGTCAAACTGCTCTACGCTCTGCTCAAGTACCTTTGAATTGGAATCAACCACCGTCAGGTCATGCCCTTCGCTGGAAAGCTGAGCGGTAATTGCCAGGCCCACCTTGCCGTCGCCCACAACGACAATATTCATTTTA
>DOZQ01000101.1 GCA_003517915.1 Oscillospiraceae bacterium
CTTATCCATTATCGGCTTCATATACCGTTTCGAGAGAAATACCGACGCGAAAACGCCGAGAATCATAAGCACAAACAAAATCAGGACAAAACGCAGCCTGGCGGCGTTGCCCGCGGCGTCCAAATCCGCCTTGGGCAGCACGACCGACGCCGCAAACGTCTCCCCCGCAAACGGGGAATCGTCGGGATAAAGCCTTATCGTCTTTTCCATACCGGCAAAAGACCTGCCGTCCGGCATATTGTAGATCATAAACCCGCCGGATTTTTCTTCCGCCCGCATAATACCGCTGTCGGGCAAGGCGCTGTAAACCGCGATATTTCCGGAATACAAGGCGTCCTCAAGCTTAAGCCCATCGCCGGCCATGGATGAAAAAATAAACACGGTATTAAAAAACTCGCCGCTTTCAGGCGCGTGACGGAGCATGAAATTCATCTCGCTTATCTCAAACCCGCAAACGCCCAAAATTTCGTCACCCCCGCTTAGCAGCGGAACCGAACAGATCATGACATCCTCGTCCAGCCCCGGCACCGGGCTTTCGCAGCACCAATACACCAGCCTGGAAAGCGGCAGCGCAGGGTATCCCGTATAAGCATAAGCGGACTCACTCCAAAAGAGCCTGTCTTTTACCCCGAATTCCAAATCCCATTCGGCCTGCATATTTAGCTCGCCCTCCACGGCCAGCGACGAGGGACCCCTGAGCAGCAGCCGCGTTTCTGAACCCGTGCCGCTGAAATTCGGCTCAGTATTGCGTATATAAAGCCCCGCCTTGGAATTCTCCGCACCGGATATCCCCGGATTCACCGTGGTGTCCAGCGCCAAAAATACGCCGCTGCAGCCGGTCGCATCCAGGCTGCTGAGCATAACGGAAACCTGTTCCTCTAAAAGGCTTTCGAGAAGCTCGGGGTGATATTTAAGCTCCGCGAAGGAGAATCCTGCCCGTTTAAGCGTGTCGGCAATACTTTCCGAAAGCCTTTCCGACATGCGCACTGCCTGCGCCGACGCGCCGCCGTATTGTGCGGCGGCAGTCTCCGTAAGATGGTAAAGCTCCTTTTCAAACAGCTTTTCGGTTTCGCCGTAGCCCAAACGGAACACGCCGAACACCGCCAGCAAAAACATCACGCCGGTCAGCATAGTAAGGGTGAGAAGCAGCAAAAAGACCGTGAGCCTGCGGCGCAGATTTACGGCGGATTTTTCCCTGAGCTGTTTTATTTCTTTTATCCACAAAATTTTGCCGCGCACCGCGTCCTCACCCCCTATTGGTTCATGCAGGGAACAACCCCTGTGTCGTTCCGCAGGCCACCGCCGAGCGTCAGAGTAATTTGAATTATACTAGGAGGAAAGAACATGAGCGCGGCAATCAACACGACCGTTTCGCTGGGGACGCCCGTCACGGCTCCCTGTCTCATTCCGGTAAAACATAAATCCTCACCAAGCTGCATCGGCGTACCGTTTATGGTAAACGGAGACTGGCGAAAGGTCACGGCTTTGTCTTTTGGAACTCCCCACGGCGCGGTGATTGTCGATGACCTTGACGCCGGGGATGTTGGCAGAGCGGCTTTGTCTCTTGTAAGCCACTGCCTTTTTCCAAAAGGAGCAAGCATCGTTTTTATTCAGATGCTCGGCCGCGAAACTCTTAAAGCGCGGCTATGGCAGCAGGATGGGAGAGAGATGGATTTTACTCCCGAGGCGGCTTGCGTCGCGGGCACGGCCGCGATGATGCTGCAAAAAATACTTTCGCGCAGAGCAAATGTCTTAATGGGCGGTCATATGTTTTTGGTCGAATGGGACAGGGGCACTAGCGGAGTCAGCTTAACCGGGCCGGCTAGACTTCTGAAAAATCACGGGAGCCGGGAGCCTGGCGGAATGAACCGCTCCACGCAGCCCGAACCGGGGCACCGCGCCGAATTTTATTCGCGCGACCGAGAAGCGGATGACCCGGCGCAGCCGGTTCCGGTTGACGACAAGCTGATCTCGTATTTAGAGGATTTATCCTGCCTGGCGATTTCTGAAGATGAGAAGCCGCGTTTAAAGGCTGAGCTGAGCAAAATTTTATCCGGCATGGCGAGTTTGAACGGGCTGGATACCGAAAACTCGCCCGAACGCAGCCACCCCTTTGACAATGTAAACGCTTTCAGGGAGGATAAAACGGTAAAATCCTTTGAGCGTGAGCTGATACTTCAAAACGCGCCCAAGCACAGCGATGAGATATTTATCGCGCCCAGAACCGTGGAGTAATTAGGTAATCGAGGTGAAAACAATGTTGTCAGGCATGACCGCCCTTCAGCTGTCGGCCGCGATAAAAGCAAAAAAACTGAGCGTGCCCGAAGCCGTAAGCGCCTATATAACTTTAATCGAAAAAGCTAATAATAAATATAACGCGTTTCTCGACATATCAAAGGAACGGGCTTTGGCGCGCGCCCGGGAAATCCAAGCGCGCATAGACGCGGGGGAAGCCCTTTCGCCGCTGGCCGGCGTGCCGGTCGCGCTGAAAGACAACATCTCCACAGCGGGGCAAAAGACTACCTGCGCCTCAAAAATGCTGAGCGGATATATGCCTGTCTACGACGCAACCGCAGTCTCAAAGCTCGAGCGGGCGGGCATGATTATAGTCGGCAAGCTGAATATGGATGAGTTCGCGATGGGCGGCTCAAGCGAAACGGGC
>DOZQ01000127.1 GCA_003517915.1 Oscillospiraceae bacterium
TGATGCGGCTGTGTATGGCCGCCCGGAGATAAGTCTCCGGTTTAAACACGGCAAAAAGGAGACCGGCGTCATGCCGGTCTCCTTTTCTCAATATTTTTCGACTGTTTTTGTTAAGTTAGATAAACGGGTACTAGACAACCGGGTAAAGTCATTGTATAATGGGAAAAGTATTTTATTAAAGATATTATATAAGCAATGGAGTATTTGCTTGCCACAATTCGGGAGGGAACAAAAAATGCGATATTTTAAAAAAGCCGCCGCGATCTTGATGATATTGGTTTTGGTGTGTTCGGTGTCGGCCTGCCACTGGCCAGGCGAAACGGTCATTAAGGTGGGGGACATTGAGATTTCATCCGGGGTTTATCTTGCGTTTTTGATGTCGGCCGAGCAGGAATTCATCAGCAAGGTGGACGAAAATCTTGGAAAAGACGGCGAAACCGTGACAGCGGCCTTCACCACCATTGAGGAATATAAGCAGCAAAGGGTGGACGATAAGGATTTTGATACCTATTCGAAAGACCGAGCTATGGAATTTTGCCTTAACTACGCGGCGACGCTTATGAGATTTAAAGAATACGGCCTAGAATTTACCGAAGAGGAAAATCAGAACAATATAGCTATGGGCGAATATTACTGGGAGCAGTCCAAGACGAGATATGAAGAGAACGGCGTTTCATATGAGTCGTTTTTCAAGACGGTCGAGCAGTCCAACATGGCCGCAAAGGTGTTTGACTATTATTACGCCGAGGGTGGCACTGAAGAGGTTGCTGAGGCGGATATAGAAAAGGCGTTTACCGATAACTACGTGCTGGTTAATACTATTACCGAATCTCTCGGCGACGAGGAAAACAACGCTCTGGACGAGGACGCCATCACTACCATAAACGACAAGATGGAAGGATACGCAAAGCGCATCAACGACGGGGAGACATTTGCCGACGTCAAAAAGGCGTATGATGAAGAAAACGGCATTGAGCCGGTAGAGCAGGCCGAGCCGGCGGAAGGTCAGCCTCAGGATGCTACGGCGGGAGTGCTTGGCAGCGAGGAAACCGATTCGCCCTTCGAGAAATTTGACGAGGTAAAGTCCATGAAGGTCGGTGAGGCAAAGGTTATGGAGCTTACCGGCAGCGGCACGGTTGGCACCAGTGCGGTTATAGTAAAGAAGGATCTCATGGACGATCCCTATTATTACGACAGCTACAAAGAATCTGTTTTGCAGATGATGAAGGGCGAAGAGTTCGACGAGAAGATCAAGGAATACGCTCAGAGCTTGGCGGTTGACAAGAATAACTCGAGACTTGATTATCTTGCGCCTGACAAAATAGATCTGACAGTGGCCTAAAATACAATAATTTGATTATAGAAAAGGGCTTCGTTTTACGGAGCCCTTTTAATTAGCTATTGGGGTATAATTATGAATTTTGAGGTGACTATTTAATAGACATAGGGGATTTTGCCCAATAATTGTTGCAAAAAAAGAAAACTATGATATAATATAATTGTTAGTCGTTCGCTTTTTATAAAATATAGACCACAATTCTTCATCCACATCTTGAGCGAGGTTGATATGAAGAACAAAACAAACCAAAATACAAAGACTCACTTTTTCATAACCGTGCCTTTTATAATACTCACTTTATGGCAGGGTGGTTTTACAGGACTTATCTGGTGCTTGGCGGGCGTCTGTTTTTCCGTATTTTTAATTCTGCGTCCTTTTGTGTTTCCATCAAAAACCGTTATGCCGGCACTTGCCGGGCTTATAGTTGCTTATATTGTTTCAACTCTGCTTGCAGGCTCCCATACCGAGGGATGGATGGGCGTTATAAAAATTACAGTCGTCGTTTTGTTGATTATAATCTTGCAAAGCAGAACCCCGAATACGGATGAAATTGCGTTCTTTGCAGGAATAACCGTTGCCATGGCAGGCCTGCTGAGCTATTCCGGATTGCTGCCGCTGCCCGGAATGACAGTAGGAGGACGCTTGTACGGTGTTTTTCAATATGCCAATGTCACTGCGCTGTTTTTGGCGGTATGTGCTTTTTTAACGCGCCTTTCAGAAAAAAGGGCATCTATGGCCGTAATAATGGAGACCGCGCTTATTCTGACGCAGTCGCTGGGAGGGCTGGCGGTTTATGCAGCGGGGTGGATTATATACCGCATCGTCCGAAAAGATTTTAAGCTAAGCCTTCACCTTGGCGGTTTCATGCTTTCCGCCATAATGGCGGCGGGTATTTTGGGTGTGGTTTTATATACCCTTGTGCCTTATTTCGCTGTGATTATCCCCATCGCCTATATAACGGCGCAAAAACCTATACAAAAAACAATTGAAAACATCTCCCGGAAAAAATGGTTTGCGGTAAGCTTTATTATAATCGCAGGGCTTGCGGCGGCAGGATTTTTTGCTCTGCGGGGAACAAGGCCGCTGCTGACATTTCTTGAACGCGCGGTACATATCACAGATAGCTTTAGGGTCATGCTGGCGTATCCGCTGGGATTGGGCTCCGGCAATTGGAGTTTTCACATGCGGGAATATCAATCCGCTTGGTATGACGCTACCCTGCCGCACTGCGGATATATACAAATCGGCTTGTCCGGCGGTTTTTTAGCGCTCGGCTGCGTGATTTTTTTAATTGGATTTTGGCTGAAAAAGCAAAAAACCGGAAAATACACTGTGGCGGCGCTTATGATTTTGGTACATGCCCTGCAGGACATTTCATTTTTGTTTTTGACCGTAATCCTGCTGCTGGCTATGTGTATGCGAAGCGCACTGCCGGAGGGGGCACTGTCTACTGCAGTTTCTCACAAGCGCCGCAAGCCTATCGCTATATTGTTTGCCGCCGTGGCGATTGCCTGTCTCACGCTGTGCGTCCCAGAGCTGCAAAAGAACCACGCGGGCTGGATCGCGCGCGGCGGCCGATATGAAGAGGCGGCAGCCGAGCTTGAAAACGGAGTGTTACTTTCAAATGATACACAGGCGCTTATAATGCGAATAACATATGCCGCTCAAAGCGGCAAACTTGCCGAACTTGACAAGGCGTTTCAGAGCATGAAGAATCCAAATTCCGAAGCCCTGCACTGGCAGGCGCTGTATTACATTGAGCGCGGCGAATATACGGCGGCGGCGGAAACGGCGTTGCTGTGCGCCGAAAAATCACCCTACTGGGAGGAGGGATATGAGCTGTTAGATGAAATTATTCCGCGTCTGGCAGCTGAGGATCGAGAGGAATACCGGCGGCAAAAAGAAATGCTCAGGGAAACCGCGCGTCAAAACGCGCACCCGTTCGCGAAATTTATTATCAGAGGAGAGTAAAAATGAGAATTGACAAAAAGACAGTGGCAGTTTTTCTGGCAGTAATCATGATGATCACCTTTATTCCGACTGCGGTCGCGGCAGCCGTCAAACAGGAGGTAACCACCATTCTCGCGCCCTCTTTGGTGTTTGAGGACGTATATTCTGGCGCAAGCTGGTATTATACGGAGGAAAAGACTCTGGTACTGCCGTGGAAGGAGGGAACCTCAGCTTTGCTTTACGACAGCAAGACGGGGGAGATTTTCGGGGATGGATATGTCCCTGAATACGGGTATTACATTCCTCCTTTTAGTGAAGGCTTTGTAGAGGTGCAAAAAGACGGTAAATTCGGCTTTGCCAATGAAACCGGCGAGCTTATAATTCCTTGTGAGTATGACGATGTGGACAATTTTTTTGACGGCGTGGCCGTCGTCTCAAAAAATGGTAAGTATGGCTTTATAAATACCCATGGACAGCTTGTAATACCTTTGGAATATGATGAGGCTGCTTATTTTTCCGAGGAATTAGCCTTAGTTGCAAAAGGCGGTAAATATGGTTTTATAAATAAAGCCGGCCAGACTGTGATACCTTTGGAATATGACGCCGCCAGTTACATTTATGACGGCTTGGCCGTCGTTGAAAAAGACGGTAAAACCGGGGTGATAAATAAAGCTGGCCAGATTGTGATACCTTTGGAATATGACGTATTATATAATTTCGATGATGGTTTGGCCTTGGTTCGCTTAGGTGATTATGAAACTGGAAAATGGGGTTTTATAGATATCTCCAATCAAATTGTGGTTCCCATAGAATATGATTATCTTGGTTATTTTTTCGATGGGTTGGCCACAGCGCAAAAAGACGGCAAACACGGCTTTATAGATAAAGCCGGTCAGGTTGTGATACCCTTTGAATATGATTACGCCAATGACTTCAGCGAAGGATTTGCCTCGATTTTATCAGGGGACTGGGAAACAGGCAAGTGGGGTTTTATAAATAAAACTGGTCAGATGGTGATTCCGGCTGAATATGATCATGCGGGTTATTTCTATGACGGATTGGCCATGGTTGAAAAAGACGGCAAATGGGGCTTTATAAATACCTCCGGTCAGCTTGTAATTCCCATGGAATATGATTACGCCGATACGTTTTCCTATAACGAATTGGCCAAAGTTGGAAAAGACGGCAAATTAGGCTTTATAAACAAGGCCGGCGAGATTGCCATTCCTTTGGAATATGATTATATGTATGATTTCATCGGGGATTTGCTTGTTGTGTATAAAGGCGGCAAGTCAGGTATTATCAATGCCGAAGGCGAAATAATTGTTCCGCTTGATTATCAGGACATTTTATATGTCGGCTCTGAAAATAACAACAATTATTACTGGGTCAAGCAGAATGATTTGTGGGGCATTATCGCTGTGGGCGATCCTATGTTCGGCATTTCGACCTTAACCGACCCTGACACTGGCATCACCGTCACAGGGAATTTTGACAGCACGGCTACGTTACAGGTGACTCCGGTTACCTCCGGTGCGGATTTCACCTTGGCCGAAACCGCCTTAAAGGACGCCGAGAAATTTATACTTTATAATATTGCTCTCTTAAAAGACGGTGCCGAAATCCAGCCGGACGGCAAGGTGACGGTATCTATGCCTGTGCCTGAGGGCTATGACGGAGCAAGATGTAAATTCTACCGTATTAACGAAGACGGCAGCGTAGCCGACATGAACGCTAAATTAGCAGACGGCAAGCTGGTGTTCGAGACCGATCATTTCAGCCTATATGCCATCGCTCAAATGAAGGACGCATCAAGTAACGGCGGCGCCGTGGGAACAGGCCCGGTTACCAACAATCCTAAAACCGGCGACACCTTCTGGCCGGCATCGGTTTGTGTCCTTGTGCTTCTGCTGGTCTCCGTAGCGGCAATGACCTTTATTGCCGGCAAAAAAAAGTCAAAAATCAGCCGATAGTATTGTACACCGAAGTCAGTTGTCAATTTACTCAAAAACATTTAAAATGCCCGCATATCCCAATTAAAGGATATGCGGGCATTTTGCGTTGATGTCATCTATTTTTTCAAAAATTCCTCAATAGTATATTTGGGGCGGGCCTTTGCCTCGCTGTAAATTTTACCTATATATTCACCGATAATCCCTAAACAAAACAGCTGGATTCCGCCTATGAGCCAGATTGACGCGACAATGGCGGTCCATCCCGAGGCGGCAAAACCGGTCAGTTTTGATATCAGCGCGTAAAGCATGCCGAAGATACTCAAAGCCGAGATGATAATCCCCAAATTGGATATGAGATGAATCGGCTTGACACTGAATGAGGATATGCCGTTTATGGCGAAGGACAGCATCTTTTTCAGAGGATATTTCGACTCGCCGGCAAAGCGTTCATGCCGCTCGTAATAAACGCAGGAGCTTTTAAAGCCTATAAGCGGGACAATGCCGCGCAAAAAAAGATTATACTCCTTATATTCGGCCAAAGCCTCCAGCGCCCGGCGGCTCATCAGCCGGTAATCGGCGTGATTGTAAACCACATCCACGCCCAGCAGCTTCATGAAACGGTAAAACCCCTGCGCGGTGATTCTTTTAAAGGCGGTGTCGGTGGTGCGTTTTTTGCGCACGCCGTAAACGACGTCGCAGCCCTTGGCGTATTCGTCCATAAAATCGTCCAGCACGTCAATGTCGTCCTGCAAATCCGCATCCATTGAGATACAGCAGTCGCAGTAATTCGCGGCGGTCATAAGTCCCGCCAGCAGCGCATATTGATGCCCCCGGTTATGGGCTAGCTTAATACCGCAAAAACATTCGTTATTCGAAAACAGCTCGGTTATTATCTCCCAGGTTCTGTCCTTACTGCCGTCGTCGACAAACATTATGCGGCTGCCCTTGTCACACCGGCCGGATTCTATCAGCTCTGCCAGCCGTGCCTTAAGCCGTTTCGCGGTTTCGGGCAAGACTTCCTCTTCGTTATAGCATGGCAATACTAAATACAAAACCGGCATATATAATTCCTCTTTCTTTATCAGGATTCAGGTTCTCGGGGAGTTTCACCCTCATCGGGCTGAACGATGTCGGGGTCGGGCTGAACGATTTTACTGTCCCCGTAAGAGCCGATTTCAGGCGGTGTAAAGGCTTTATCGGGATTTTCCGCAGGCTTCTCGGGAACCGGTGGCGGGAGGTCGATTATGCCTTCCTGCGCGGTGTGCGAATATTCNNCGGAATCGTAGGGAAGACCTATATCATCCACGTCAAACGCGGTGCCGGGAGGCACGGGCGCGTACAGCTCCTTTTCCTCGGCCTTGCGTCTGCGGAAACGGCGAACAAGCAGCAGATAACCTATAAACGCGACAAGTGCGCCGCCGCTGACCGCGCATCCGGCGATAAGACCGGGGGTCATATAATTAAATCTTATAGTATGAGTACCCTTAGGAACCCGCACAGCCATGAATCCGGCGTTTACCTGCTCTATGGCCGCTGTGGAGCCGTCTACCGTAGCCGACCATCCCGGTTCGGAGGGAACGCTGAAAAATACCAGATTGTCCTTTGAAAGGGTAATTTCGGCGGTGAAGCCCATACGGTCGCGGATAAAGCTTGAACAAACTTCGCTGCGCCGGTCGGAGGCGTCGGCAGCGATGTCCTCGTCGCTGAATTTTATATTGTTTTCGGGCAGCTCGGTCAAAAGCCCGCCGTATTTTTCTATTTGCTCATCGCTTAGAAGAATGCCCTTGAGCATAAGATCCGAGCGCTGTGTATCACTGTAAAAATCGCAGGTTTCCTGCGTGATATAATGGTCGTAGGTGAAGCCGTAGGGAATATAATTCGTGTTTTCATAAATCAAATGGCCGTTTTGCTTGCCGTAATATTCAAATCCAGCTATGCGCGGTTCATCGTGTTCGTCAATAAAGAAATCCTCATCCTCGCCGTCGCTTTCCTCAAAATCCAAAAGATATTTTACCGAAAGCAGTGTGCGCAGCGCTCCGCGCTCGACCTTTGGCCTTGAGCCGACTCCGCGCTCCACGCCGACATAGGGATAAAACTCCATAACCGACTGCGGGACAATCGAATGAAACGCCTGAATGCTCTGAAATCCCAAAAACATGCCGGTATTGTCCATGCCCTTGTACACGTCGATACGGCTGTTTTCGCTGCCGGGCAGATCCATGGCTTCCGGCTTGAGCAAATGCGGGACGACGTAGTTGTGGGTATAGTCCGGGGAGTTTTGTCCCATGGCGTTAAAATAAAGTGTAAAGATGACCGAAACGCAGATAACCGCGGTGACCGAAAGCCGCGTGAACAGCTTGGGATTTTTTTTGCGCGTCGAATATAAAAGCCACGAGACCGCGAGACCAACCGCCGCGACCGCGCAGTTTATCCAAAACCGGTAGCCCATATCGTGGTTGTAAAGCCCCAAAACATAACTGCCGTCCTCGTTTTGCTTTGCGGGATAAAACCCGATAAACACAGCGATAAATGCCGTTATGAACATGGATATGCGTGCGCCGCGCTTCCAGTTGATATCGGTCTGCTCAAAGGTGGAAACGGTGGCGAGAACCATCATCAGCACCGGCATATAAAACCATCGGGCATAATAGGCGGAATTGAACATATAAAACGCCGAGTTTAATATGGGGACAAGCGCCATAAACGCGCAGACCGAAATAATCCGCTTGATCCAGTGCCCTCGTCTCGCGCAGAAAAATGCGCAGACACCGCACATGCCGAAAACCGGGAGCCAGCCTCCCAGCGACGACCACTGCACGCTTGCGTCCGGGAAAAACACCGCTCTCGCGGGTACGTCGGGAGGAAAGAAAAAGCATTGGATGATGTTGCCGAAAATTTGATTTTTCCAGTAAAGCAGAGCGTTCCAGCCCAGGGTGATGTTTGATGCCCTGGGATTTTGGATTACCGCGAAATAAGACGGCACAAGAAGGATTCCGGCGAGCAAAATCCCCAAGCACGCCTCAAGCACCAACAGCAAAAAATCCTTCGAGCCCATTTTCCACTGACCCGAAAGCATGCGCACCACCCAGTAGATAAGGCAGAAAACCACCATGCCGGCAAAGAAAAAATAATTTGAAAGCGCGCAGAGAAATACCGCCGCCGCGAATAAGCCCCTTTTGCGCTCGACGGCAAAAAGCTCCATAGCTAAAAGTAAAACCGGGAAAAGTACAATTGCCTCATGAAAATGATTATAAAAGATGTTATAGATCGAAAATCCCGAAAAGGCGTAGAGCAACCCGCCTATAAGCGCGTAATTCGGGGTTTTTATAAACCGGCGCAGATAACAG
>DOZQ01000155.1:0-162 GCA_003517915.1 Oscillospiraceae bacterium
CGGCGTAAGTCCGGAGCGCGGGGCAAGGAAGATGTTTTATTCTTTTTTCATCGTAATTGTCCTGCGCGCGTCCGGCCGCTGGGGAACTATCAAGCGCCGAGCGCTCGAGCCCGAAAAAATGACGGAATCTCGAAAATCCCCGGAAAAGGTTTGGCAAAGCCA
>DOZQ01000155.1:251-717 GCA_003517915.1 Oscillospiraceae bacterium
AGAGGGTTTGCGGAGCAAACTCAGCGGTTTTTTGAACCGGAATGAACCGGCTGCGCCGGGGCGTTCGCTTCGCGTTCTCACGAATGAAGGTGCGGCGAACATTACAAATTTTATACACGCCCTCTTAAGACCGTTCGCGCCGAGCGCCGGGGAAGACGAATAAAATCCGCAGGGGCGGCTTCCGTATCCGCCCGCGATTATTTTTTTAGGATGTGTATTTTTAACCGATGAACGGCATAGCAGCCGTTCGCGGCAGCCTCCAAAATAATTATTTATGTCCGTGCCGAACCAGCAGATCATTTATCCGCTTGGCCGGGTTGAGCAGCCCGCTCATGGATTTATCATGGTTCAGCGTGTCTATCACATAAGATATATATTTGGACATATCCACCTGAGTGTACCATTCGCGGCTTAACAGCTCGGGTGAGCGGTATATGAGATTAGTGGTAAACACCTTGTCGAAAAG
>DOZQ01000155.1:767-5379 GCA_003517915.1 Oscillospiraceae bacterium
CGTACCTTTTGGGCAATTTCCAGCACCGAGTCCCCCGAGGAAATAATATCGTCGACGATTAAAATATCCTTGCCCTCTACCGAGTCGCCCAGATATTCATGCGCGACAATGGGATTGCGCCCGTTTATCAGCTTAGAATAATCCCTGCGCTTATAAAACATGCCCAAATTTAAGCCAAGCATTGAGGAATAATAAATGCAGCGCGCCATTCCTCCCTCATCGGGAGAAATGATCATCATGTTTTCACGGTTGATTTGCAGCTCAGAAACATTGCGTATAAGCGCCTTGATCATTTGGTAGGTTGGCTGTACGTTTTCAAATCCGCCCAGCGGTATAGCGTTTTGCACCCGGGCGTCATGCGCGTCAAAGGTGATGATGTTCTCGACCCCCATGTGGGCAAGCTCCTGCAGGGCAAGGGCGCAGTCGAGCGATTCGCGGGAGGTCCTGCGGTGCTGGCGGCCGCCGTAAAGCATCGGCATAATTACCGTGAGACGCCTGGCCTTGCCGCCTACCGCCGCTATCATGCGCTTGAGATCCTGAAAATGGTCGTCCGGACTCATAGGCACGTCCGTACCGTACATCTTGTAGGTGCAGCCGTAGTTAAAACAGTCTGAGATTATAAACAGGTCAAATCCCCGCACCGATTCTTTTATCTGCCCCTTTGCCTCACCGGTTCCGAAACGCGGGCAGTCGGTTTTGATAATATAAGTATCTCGCTCATATCCGGCAAACGCAAGGGTCTGCTTGTTTATGCTTTGGCTTTCGGTGCGCCAGTTCTTGATATAGACGTCAATGCTTTCGGCTAATTTTTCACAGCCCCGCATCGCGATGATCCCAAGCGGCCCCATAGGGATCGTGTCAAACACCTCTGACAATTCGGGCACAATGAAACCTCCTTTAAACTTCCCATTAAAAACTATCCAAAGGTTGTACTTACGAGATGAAATTGTGGATTTTTAGAAGGATTTTTATGGATTTATCCCGTGTATATATTCTTTAGACTATAGTCTCTATTCTACTACATTTTTCGCTGATTTAAAACTATATACACGATTTTTCTTTAAATAGCGAAAATAGACCACGGTGTCGGGAAGATTTCTGGTGGATTTTTATAAAAACTTCGTGTGCGGGTAAGTAATAGTTTAACCGCAAACACACATGGGCGGCCACGTGTGACCGCCCATGTGAAAAAATTACTGCCATATCCTATTCGGCGCTGCCGGTGAGGTGGTCGAGACTGCCGAAGGCGTATCCCTGCCGTTTCCATTCGGTGAGCAGCTCGTCAAGGATATCGGCGTTGATTTTGGCGGTGGAATGCAGCAGAGCCACCTCGCCGTTGTGTGTGCGGGGATAAATTTTGGCAAACGCGGTTTCCCTCGACGGGGGATTGTCGTTGTCCCAATCGAAATAGGCGAAGCTCCAAAACACGGTGCTGTAGCCCATTTGCTGCGCGTACCATAAAACCCGCTCACTGTAGACTCCTTCTGGCGGGCGCAGATATCTCGCGAGCTCTTTGCCCGTGACATTAAGGCATTTTTCCTCCACGCGCGTCACCTCGCGCTGAAATTCCGCGAAATCGGTGACATGGGCCAGATTTTTATGGTTGGCCGTGTGGTTGCAGACAAGATGCCCGTCGTCCATCATACGCCTGACCATTTCGGGCGCAGAGTCAAAATAATATTCAACCAGAAAAAAAGCCGCCGGCACACGGTGCTTTTTCAATGTGTCAAGGATTTGGCCGGTGTAGCCGTTTTCATATCCGGCGTCAAAGGTCAAATAGATAATTTTTTCATCCGAGTCGCCTATGTAATGCCCGTCATATTTTTTAATTATTTCAGACTCGGGGGTGGGCTCGGGCTGTATGCCCTGTTCGTTAGGCATGAAATACCATTCCAGCATTTCTGTTGAAGGACTGTAATCCGGCGCGGCCGAAACCATATTCGTGACCTCATAGGAATTTTCTTTTATAAGAAAAAATCCGGCGACCAGTATCAGAAGTACCGCGCAACCCATATTCCAAAGCTTAAAGGCTTTTGCCGAAGGATTCATAGCGTTCACCACACAAATCTTTATTATTACAAGCATATGTGCGGGCGTACGCAGATATTATTAAGGCAAATTAGAACTTCAAAAATTCTGCATATTTTGCTGTTCGTCAAGGGTGAGGGCAAAGCTTTCTAAGAATTCCCGCATAAAGCAGTCGACCTCGGGCATGCGCATACGTTCCAGAATTTCTTTGGTCGAGGTTAAAGCGTGGTCAAACTCCCGGTTGCCGTTGCGCTGCTCCTCCATGCATTTTATAAGCGCCGACAGCTTGTCCGCGGCCTTGACGATTTTTATAAGCTCAGCGTCCTCTTCGCGCTGATCTATTAAAGGAGAAAAATCCCCGCGCAGATCGTCGGGCAGGCTGCTTATCAGATGCTGTCCGGCCATCCGCTCGACCTGTTTATAGGCCGATTTTATTTCGGGATTATAATATTTTACCGGTGTGGGCATATCCCCGGTTAAAATTTCCCCGGCGTCATGATAAATACCCAGCAGTGCCGCCCGTTCGGGACTAAGATTCCCCGAAAAGCGGCGGTTTTTTATAACGCACAGGGCATGAGCCAAAACGGCTACCTCCAGCGAATGCTCGCTCAGGTTTTCGGGGCGTGTATTGCGCATAAGCCCCCAGCGGCTTATATACTTCATTCTTGAAAGCTGCGCGAAAAAATGACTGCGGCTCATCTGCGAAACCTCTCTTTTTTGTATGGGATTTGTATGAAGTATATCAAAGAGCCGGATTATAGTCAACCAACCGCGCCAAGCGCCGAGCGCCCGAGCCTGAAAAAATGACGGAATCGGGGAAATTTCCTGAAAAGAGTTTGGCAAAGCCAAATCCAGGAATTTTGGAGATGGAGGAACTTTTTTCAGAGCAGCGAGGGCGAACGAGGCGTGCCGCGCCAAGCGCCGAGCGCCCGAGCCTGAAAAAATGACGGAATCGAGGAAATTTCCGATATCAATATTTTAGATAGAACAAAATACTGCACGGCTTTATACGATTTTCCGCCGCTGCTTATATTCGTATTATCAGCATAAAAAGACAGCAAAATCGCTTTGTCTGCGGAGAATTACAACCTAACAAAAGAAATTTATGGAATTCATTACAAAATAGTTGCACTTTGGCGAAAGATGTGTTATCATATGTTTGGCGTAGACATAACACCCCAAAATAATCTGATTTCAGAGTCGTTTAAATGCTTTAAAAAAGCATCTTTACCGCAAGCGAACTTGCTATGACCGCTATGAAATCGGCAAGCAAAGCACAAAATATGGTATAACGGGTTTTACTTACGCCGCATGCGCCATAGTAAACGGTAACCGTGTAAAAGGTGGTTTCACTTGACCCGCACAAAACCGACCCCACCCGCCCGGCGGCGGAGTCGGGTCCGAAGTTTTTCAGCAGGTTGTCGAACAGCGCAAAAGCCCCCCCGCCGGATATCGGACGCAGTATGGCCAGAGGCATTGTCTCGGGCGGAAGCGCAATAAGCCCCGCGGCGGGTTTCAGTGCCTCGGTGAGCATATCCATCGCGCCGGACGCCTGAAACATTTCCACCGCCGTGATAAGCCCCACAAGCGACGGAAGAATAGCTGTCATGGTTTTTATCCCTTCCCCCGCGCCTTCCAAAAAGGCGTCGAATACCGGTACTCTGCGTATAAGCCCGCCAAGAAGAATAAGCCCTATTACGACCGGGACGGCAAAGCCCCCAAGTGCACTCAAGGCCGTTTTCTCCTTAGAGAAAGAATCCTCACGGCTATGATCCCCGCCGCAAGCGATACCGCCGACGCCAAAAGCACCGCCGGCATGATATCCATAGGAGAGGCCGCGCCGTACTGCGCGCGCATGGCGGCTATGGTTGTGGGCAGTATCTGAACCGACGCGGTGTTTATTACGACAAACATTATCATATTGTTTGTCGCGGCCGCGGGATCGGACGAGAATTTGTGAAGCTCCTTCATGGCTTTTATGCCCAAGGGGGTCGCCGCGTTGCCAAGTCCCAGCACATTGGCCGCTACGTTCATTGAAATTGCGCTGCCAGCTTTGGACGACGGCTCAAGCCCCGGAAACAAAAGCCTTAAAAACGGGCGGAAAATACGCCCCATAACACGGGTTATTCCGGCTTTTTCCGCGATTCTCATAAGGCCGCTCCATAGGCACATGGACGCAAGAAGCGTAAGGCAAAGCTCAATAGCGTTTTTTGCGCCTTCAAACACCGCGCTTGAAACTTCGGCGGAACGTCCGGTGAGAATTCCCAGCAAAATGGAGAGCAGCATTATCCCCGCCCAGATGAAATTCATCAAAAAAATCGCCTCACTTTCTATTTAACAAACACTTTAGTATAAATTTACGAATATATGCGTGTTTTTATTCCAAAAGTTTGGATAGTTTTATGTAATTGACAAAAATAGCCAAGCAATGTATAGTAATATACATAAAGATATTAATTCGACACTACCAAGTGTCAGAAAAGGGAGGAACATTATGAAATCTACAGGTATTGTAAGAAAAATTGACGAATTAGGGAGGATTGTCATCCCTAAGGAACTGCGCAGGTCTTTTGACATCAAAGAC
>DOZQ01000081.1 GCA_003517915.1 Oscillospiraceae bacterium
ACACAGATATATTTATAAAAACATGATAATCTGAGCATAGCAAAGGAGACCGGCAAAACGTCGGTCTCCTTTGTGGATTGAGGATTTTTGAATGTTTGCGGACTGATTTGTATAATTGTTTTTTGTGGATGCTTGTGGTATACTTGGAAACGGTGTGTCTTTGCATAGAAAAATAGTTCAAATAAATAATAACAGTTAGAGGAAATGTAATGAAAAACGAACACGTATACCGAATGGCATTTTCCAAAGTCTACCCACTGCTCGTCGGGAAAGCGGAGAGAAAAGGGAGCACTAAAGAGGATGTCAACGCCGTGATTTTCTGGTTGACGGGCTATGATCCACAGGGATTGATAGAGCAAATTGACAGGAATGCCGATTACGAGACATTCTTTGCCGAAGCGCCGCAGATAAATCCCTGCGCAGTTAAAATTACGGGTGTGGTTTGCGGTATTCGTGTGGAGGAAATAGAAGACCCGCTTATGCAAAAGATTCGCTGGCTTGATAAGCTGGTGGATGAACTGGCGAAAGGCAAGCCGATGGAAAAGATTTTGAGGGCTTGATACTACTTAAGGAGTGGTGGCATTTTGCAGGATAGAGTACAAAAAATCCGCTGGAAGCGGAACGCCGCTTTTTTCATCGTAGGGCAGTTTGTGTCCATGTTCGGCTCTATGCTGGTTTCACATTCGATTACATGGCATATCACACTGCAAGCGCAGTCCGGCAGTATGGTGGCTGTTTTTACTTGTGCCGCAATGCTTCCGCTGGTGCTCGTTTCTCCCTTTGCCGGGGTGTGGGCAGACAGATACAACCGCAAATATTTGGTCAATATATCAGACGCTGCCATAGCCTTGGTCACCTTGCTGGTTGCCATTTTATACGCCTCCGGGATGCGGGACGTTTGGATGCTGTTGGCGGCGGTAACGGTGCGTAGCATAGGGCAGGGAATACAGCAGCCGGCGGTAAGCGCTTTAATACCGCAGATTGTGCCAGAGGAACAGCTGGCGCGTTTTAATGGAATCCAAAGTGCGGCGCAGTCGCTTACCATGTTTGCCGCGCCTATGGCGGCGGGCGCGCTGCTCACCTTTTTGCCAATTGAACAGATATTTTTTATTGATGTCGCCACTGCCGCAATAGGTATTGCTACGGTGTTTTTCTGTGTGAAGGTATCCCGACAAATAGAACAGCCGCAGCGGCGCAAGGCAGGTATTAAGGCTTATACCCATGAAATGGCTGAGGGATTTCGCTTTATCGGCGATCATTCGTGGCTTAAAACCTTGTTTATAGCCTCGGCGTTGTTTGGGATTTTGGCTTCGCCCGCCGCCATGATGACCCCGCTGCAGGTGGCGCGCAGCTTTGGCGACGACGTGTGGCGGCTGACGGCTGTTGAACTGGCCTTTTCGGTTGGTATGATGCTTGGAGGCATAGCCGTAGCTGCGTGGGGTGGATTTAATAACAAGGCGCATACCATGGTGGCTGCATGGCTGCTTTTCGGCATATGCACGGTGCTGTTTGGCGTGATTCCGAATTTTTGGGTGTATCTCGCGGTCATGGCATTTTGCGGTTTAAGCATGCCGTTTTTCAACACGCCGGCCGCAACGCTGATGCAGACGAAAATCCCCCCGAATCTGATGGGTAGGGTGTTCAGTGTGCTGATGATAATAAACGGGCTTGCAATGCCGCTTAGCATGGCGCTGTTCGGACCGCTGGGTGATGCCGTAAAAATTGAGCGGCTGCTGATAATTACGGGGGCTCTGCTTATAATTGGCGGCTTTTTACTCTACAGGCGCAGGGAACTGATACGGGCAGGCGCGGTACAGGCACCGGAAAAAACAACGGCGGAGTAAAATACATAAGAAATATAGCATGAGGGCTCCCGCAATTCTTCTAATTGCGGGAGCCCATTGCATGTGCTGCTTTACTATGCTGTTATAGTATTACTTTTTGACGACAAATGCGTCGATGTCTATGGCGCTGCCGCTGGCCAGGAAAAACCTGTCGCCGGTAACCCTGATTGTCAGGGTATGCTCGTCGTCTGGATTAAGACCGGAAACGCTGTAGATGGGCTGATCATAGGTTTTGTCGTAGGTCATGTCAAAAGTATCTACCGTCGTTTTTGTCTCGTCTACGGTGATGTCGACAATACCCCTGGACCAGGACTTATAGCCGATGATATCAATTCCGGTACCGTAGAACTTCACGGTGATGGTGTCACCTGCCTTGCTCGAGCGAATGGCGCTGCCGCCAGAATAACGCGCGAAGACGAAGCTTTCCCAAGCGTTGCCGCCGGATAAGCCTGCAGTTACCGCCGGGAAGGTTTCCTGATAACGCACGGATTCGGGATAGGTCAGCCTGACTGTCGCGGGCTCGTTTCCTACCTTGTAGGTAAAGGAATCGTCCAAGGCGCTCATCAATGCCGGAGTAAAGACGATCTTGTTGTCAACCACTTCGACCGTGCCGCTTGCAGGAGAAACATCGCCCAATGAAACGGTGCCGCTGACGGAATCGTTTGCCAAAACGTCTATAACGGTCGGAGTATCCACCTGCTGAATAATCACTAGATCATCTGTCAAAGAGCTTTCGCTCTGCAGCGGGAGGAATTCGCCCCCGACGCTAATCGCATCGACATAGACATTATTACCGATTGAACTAGAATTTCTTCCGGAAAGCACCAGTGTTACTGTGTGTTCGCCGTCGAGAACCCTAGTGGCGCCGACAGGCAGATTGAATAATGAGTCGGTATCCTGTGTATAGAGATCGACCGAGCCGGTTTTGACGCCGTCGACATAAATGTCGAATATTCCCTGCGAATAAGATTTATAGCTTATAATCTCGAAATAATTGCCCTTGAACTTAAAGCTCATGCTGGAACCTACCTTAGAGGCCTGTTTTGCTATATGCCCGTCGAATTTGCCGATTTGCGCGCGATTACCCCAGCCGTCTGAAAAGCTAAGATATTCGCTGTTTTCCTGCACGCGCTGGAGCTCGTAGTTTTTAATAGGGGCAAACTCAAACCAATCCAAACTTATGTTACCACTGCTCGAAGCGTTCGTGAGCTTGGCGTATACGGTCTGAATTCCCTGTACGTTTTCGTCGAGCGGTACGTTAACAACCTCCCAAGCGTTACCGGTGTTCGGCAGAGCTATTTCAGCCAGTATGGTGGAATTGTCACTTCCGGGGACGCCGCTTGTCAGCTGTAGTTTAGCGTTATCGCCGTTTGTACGCACTTTAATCGAGACCGACTCGGCGCCATTTTCGGCAAAATCAACATATCTGTACCCTACATACTGATTAAGCGCAAGGTTGTTTAATATCATCTGCTGATATCCGTCGATTGTCTGAACGGCAAACGGCGAGGAACCCCATCTGCCGCCCGAGAAATCAACCGCAGAAGAGAATTTTACCTGTTCGCCCATCTCAAACGCGGGTCTGACACCGGAAGAGGTGAGTGTTATCGGCGAGATTATGCCAGTGACCGGATCGATATCTACAGTCTCGATTCTCGAACGTCTCTGGCCGGCCTGGGTCATCGGGTTGTGATAAACCACATAGTATTTGTCGCCGAACTGCTCAACCGAACCGTGCGTATTGACAATTGTCGGCAAAAAGCTGGCATTCAGGAATGTGCCGCCGTATGTCCAGCTGTCCGCGTCGCGGATGTCCTTTGTGTAAAGGTAGTCAAGCATAGAAGGCTGAACGTCGGTGCGCAGTCCGAGCCCGGCGGGCTTGGGATTCTTATAATCCGAAACATATATCATGTAATAATAATCGCCGAACTTACGAATAGACGGACCCTCAAACGGCATTGTGTCGCCCTCAAGCATTTTGTCATGTACGTCGATGATTGTGGTCGTGTCTATTGTGGCGGTCGCCACGTCAAACTCGCCGTAACGGAAGCGGCTCGGGCCGTAGGTGTTGTAATACTGGCGCTGCTGTCCGTCAAGACCCGCGATCGAAAGCCAGAAGGTACCGTCGTCGTCAACGAATACGCCGGGATCGATATTGCCGATTCTCTGGCCGTCGCTCGGGCCGTTCTTATAGGTTATGCGCCGGGCGTTAAGGAACGGGCCGGTCGGAGAATCGCTTTCAGCAACAAAATATTCTCCGTCTGTGTCGGTACCGCAGGAGAACAGATAATATTTGTCGGTCACCGGATTATACACACAGTCAGGAGCCCAAAGCGAATTCATGAACCGGTTAAACGGAGCGGGGAGGTCCGCCGCCGTAAAGGAGACACCAGCGTCGGTCCAGTGGATTCCGTCTTCGGTGTAAATCGTATTATAGCGGTTGGAGCAGGATCCGCCGTTTATGTCGCGTGAGCCGTAGACATACATCACGCCGTCAAACACATGCGGTTCGCCGTCGGGGATGTAAAGTTGCCACGACTGCGGGATAAACGGGTTTTGACCCTTATATCCGACCGTCACAATACATGTGTGGCTGACGCCGTTTATAACCGCCGTAACCGTGGCGTCTCCGTTTCCTGTCGCCGTGACAAGGCCATTTGCGTCAACCGTCGCCACCGACGTGTCGCTGGAGACCCAGGAAGAGGCGCTTTCGGCGTTGATAATGCCTATCTGCGTTTCCCAGCCGATTTCGGTCATGAAAGCGGCGCGGTCAAGACGTGGCGCGGCCCAGTCGACCGAGAACTGCGGGTAACCGTTTATCGGAGCCTGCCACCAGGCATAAAGCGTCACATTGGCCGTAATCGGGAAGGATTTACCAGGATCACGCTGATTTCCATTATTCGCGCCCGTTCTCCAGCCTCTGAAGAAATATCCTTCGCGCGAAATATCCGTCGCCGCGATAGGCATATAGGTGTCTCCTGAGAAATAGAGGTTGTCGTCGACCGGAAGGGTGCCTGTGCCGCCGTTCAGGTTGTAGGTAACCCTGAGCGTTCCGACCTGCGTGCCCTTGACGAGAACTGTCTTTTCTATTGTCTGCTCATGGGCTATCGGGGCGTTGTCGGCGATTTTAACAGACACGGTTACGCTGGTGTCGCGAAGCGGCCGGGTTACAATGCCCTGCGCGTTGATGATATCGGGATGCGAGGACACGATCTCAGCCGTGTAGCCGTGAGGCATCTCGCTGATTATGCTCTCACTGCCGCCCTCGGTCTGCGCGGGAATGTCTTCGGACACATACTCGACTACGTCGTCAAACGCCTCTTGCAGCATTTCTTCGTAAGACTTGACATTGACGCCGTTGAGCCTTGTGATTGTCGCGTACTCGTAATAGGTCTGGAAGGTAGTGTTGTTGCCGTTGGCGGTGGCGAACAGGCCGATCTGAACATTTTCAAATCCGGCGGTCGTCTCGCCCGCGTCCACATAGGTCACACCGTCCTTCGAGAACGAGAAGGAGTAGGAGTCCCCGTCCTTGCTGGCCTTAAGATACAGGGTCACCGAACCGTCGGGATCGGCCGTCGCCGGAACCTTAAGTACGCTGGCGCCCGAGCCGTTTACTCTTTTATATACCTGGGTCGTCAGGCTGGCCGTCTCGCAGTCAAACTTAATGAAGTTGTTGTTATCCTGCCAAACGACAAGCATACCCTGCGGATAGCCGCCGCCGGTGGGAAGGGTCGGGTACCACATCTTAACGACTACGTCCCAGTTGCCCGCGGCAGGGCGCACAAAGAGGTTCTCCCAGCTCATGTTATTGCCGATTTCGTTGCGCTGCACGGGCAGTCTCAGGCCGGAGCCCTTCGCCAGTCCGTAGGTGTTTGTGTTTTCGTTTAAGATTGTCCAATCCTCGTCAACCGTGCCGTCAACAAACGACGCCGATGTCGGGAAGGTGTTGAAGGATACGTTGTAGGTGGTCGAGGCAACCGACGAGCGAACCGTAATTACGGCCGTGCCCGGTATGCCGGTAGCCTGAGTCACTTCGACCTCGAAATTCGTATTTGCGGCGGTGGCCGTGACAACCGGAGCTTCTCCGCCGGCCTCGGCGTAACCCAGTGTGTAGTTGAGCTTGTCAGGCTCGAAGGAGGTAAGGGGAACCCCGCCGACCATAATTGAACTGAGGCGCGGCAGCACATCACCGATATCATATATACCCAGTCTGTCGAAGGTCGCGTCAATTGAAGCGGCGTCCGTATCGCCGTTATTGGCCCACAGGCCTATTTCGGGCAGTGCGTAGGTGACGGCGACCGTCGTCGCGAAGGTCGTCCAATCGGTGCCGTTGGTAGAATAAAGGAAGGTGTAAACCTCATTCCTTTTGTTGATCTGCAAATGCAGTGTCGTCTGGCCGGGCAGATTGGCCGTGTTGCGCTGCACCTGCGCCGCGCCGTTAATAACCTCATAAACGCGTACTACGGCCTGGTTGCCTGTAGCCGGACGCTCATAGACAAATTTGATGTAGTTGTTGTCATCTCCGCGGATGATAAAGCCGGCCTGCTGATTGCTGACCGAAGGCGCCGCCGAAAGGGTGACGGTCGTCTGCGCGGCCCAGTCGCCGCCGGCGTTTGTCAGAACAACGTTCTGCGGCTTGTTTTCAGCCGACGAATAAGCGCCGCGCCGCGTCGCTATTTTAAGACCGCTGCCGCTCACAAAGCTCACATCCGCAGGCACCGAATTTTGGATGCGCCACTCGGCGGGCAGGGTGCTTATTGTCTTAAAGTCCGTATTGAGCGGCGGCCTTGTAAGGCCCACCGTATATGTTACAGACGTATTTGTGGAAGCGTCGGTAGACACGATTGTAGCGGCGCCTGGTATGGATGTAGCCTGTGTGACGACCGTGGTCACGTCGGGGTTACCGCTTTCAATGGCCGCTACCGTCGGAACTGTGGTTACGCTGTAGGGCAGGCAGATGGAATACTGGGATTTGTCCTTGTTAAAGCCCGGAACCATCTGGCCGTCAACCGTAATCCCGTCAGGATAGGGGTTGGAGGCGACATATACGACAAAATCGGTAGTAACGGTCACGCCGTTATAGGTAAGGCTGGCCGTGATTGTGGCGACGCCCTGATCGACCGTAGTGATAACGCCGTTTTCAACCTTGACGACGGCAGGACGGTTGGAGGTATAAGTAACAACCGCGCCGGCCGGAAGAGCCTTGCTCTGGCCCTTTAAGATATGACCGTAAAGGCTTTCGTCGTTCATAGCCACGGTGATCTGCGGATTGACGACCTTGCCCTTGTTGAATATAAGGCGCTCGCCGATATCCAGCAGCTCGTCGCCGC
>DOZQ01000261.1:0-2070 GCA_003517915.1 Oscillospiraceae bacterium
TATAATCATTATGCCAAAATGGCTCCGGATCGCCCTTATGAGGTGGCCGAAAGGCTTGCGGAGCAAACCGGATGCCCGGTGGTTGTTATCGACGCGAATGATCTGGGCGTCGAGGTTTTGGGTCATTCGAAGGGCATTACAATCCCGCTGGCCAAGCAGATTTTTGCAGATAATCCTTTGGCGCAGACCGATGAACAAACGCCGCTTGCCATAGTCCGCCCAGTCACAGGGGAAGACGTGCAGACGCTCGAGGAGGAAACTCAGAAACTGGCGGAAAAATATTATGCTGACCGTGAAGCCGCGGCGAGAGCGGAAAAAGCCAAACAGGCTCCCGCCCCTGCCGGGGACAATCCCGGCGGCGAAGAGGATGAAAGCCTATGGGTCATGCCGGACGCCGAACCCTGAGCGTAAGGTTCGGTGCGAATAGGCATATTAATAAGACCCGTAAAAAATTTTATCCTAAAAGGAGACTTATATTATGAGCAAACATATAGAAACAAAATGCGTGCAGGAGGGATGGGAGCCGAAAGCCGGCGAGCCGCGCGTTGTGCCCATTTATCAAAGCACGACCTTTAAATATGACACGGCCGCGCAGTTAGGAGATTTATTTGACCTTAAAGCGGCGGGGCACTTTTACACCCGCCTTTCAAATCCCACGCTCGAGGCGGTCGAGAAAAAAATCGCCGCGCTTGAGGGCGGCGTCGCGGCGATGGTAACATCCTCTGGACAGGCGGCTTCGCTGGTATCAGTGTTGGTTTTGTGCAAGGCCGGGGATCACGCCGTGTGCAGCTCGGCCATTTACGGCGGAACCTACAACCTGTTCAGCTCCACCATGAGCCGTATGGGCATTGAGTTTACCTTTGTGCCCCCGGATGCGGACGAAGCGACCCTTAGGGGCGCGGTAAAAGAAAACACAAAGCTTATTTTCGGTGAGTCGCTTTCCAATCCCACTCTCGACGTGCTGGACATTGAAATGTACGCAAAGGTTGCGCATGAAAACAACCTGCCACTGCTGGTGGACAATACCTTCCCGACTCCGGTCAACTGCCGTCCGTTTGAGTTCGGGGCGGATATTGTCATACATTCCACCTCTAAATATATGGATGGGCACGCCGTTTCTCTCGGCGGAGCAATAGTCGATTCTGGGAATTTCAACTTTGCGGAATATCCCGAAAAATACCCGATGCTCTGTGAGCCGGAGCCGTCTTACCACGGCACGAATTTTACCGAGGCGTTCGGTAAGCTTGCCTACATATTGCTGGCTCGCGCTAAATATATGCGCGATCTCGGTGTGCAGATGAGTCCGCAAAACGGTTTTCTTTTGAGCATGGGGCTTGAGACGCTGGCGCTGCGCATGGAAAGGCACTGCCATAATGCCCGTCTTATTGCGGAATATCTCAGCGGACACGACAAGATAGAGTGGGTGATTTTTCCCGGGCTTGAGAGCAGCCCGCAGTACGAGAGGGCCAAAAAGTATATGCCCGGCGGCACAAGCGGCGTGATCTCCTTTTGCGTGAAGGGAGGAAGGGAAAACGCCGGAATCTTTATGGAAAGTCTCCGCCTCGCCTGTATCGCCACGCATGTCGCAGACCTGCGCACATGCCTGCTGCACCCTGCCTCGACGACCCACAGGCAACTGAGCGACGAGCAGCTGGCCGGAGCGGGCATTGATCCGGGACTCATACGGTTTTCCGTGGGCATTGAGCACGCGGAGGATATTATAGAAGATATCGGGCAGGCTCTGGAAAAAATCAAAATATAATCTTATTAAAATACATATAACAAACCGGCAGAAAACTGCCGGTTTGTTATATGTGCTGATAAATGTATACGTTTTAGGCCGAATTTGTATGACAATGGTGAATTTTATCACTTTTTTGTAGAAATTTGCATAAGAAAAGTGATAAAGCAATTTTCTATGATATAATAGAATAAATTGCTTATACATTTACTGGGTTCACATTTTCATTTAGGAGGAAAACAAATGAAGATAGCTGTTTGTGATGATGAGGCCATGCAGGTAAACATTATTTCGTCGCACGTAAGCGCCTTTGAAAATGATTATCCGGG
>DOZQ01000261.1:2083-4171 GCA_003517915.1 Oscillospiraceae bacterium
GAAGGCAATAAGTTTGATCTGATATTTTTGGATATTCAAATGAAGCAGCTAAACGGCATAGATGCAGCCGCCGAGCTGCGCAAGGTGGACGGCAATGTCATAATAGTTTTTATTTCGGCGCATTCAGGATATGTCTCGGGCGCGTTTAATACTAAAGCATTTCATTATTTGTTAAAACCAGTAAAAAAAGAAGATTTCGACAGGATATTCAGCGAGGCGGTTAAGCTGTATAAGAATAATCATTATAAATATGTGGTTGAATTCAAAAACCGAACCCAGGCCGTAGAGGTTCAGAATATCATATACATAGAAAGTTATAAACGCAAGCTTACGGTACATACGGCGGAGGGCGAGAAATATCCGACATATGGCGTTATTGACAGGGAGGCCAAGAAGCTGACTCCCTATGGGTTTATCCGCACGCATCAGGGATTTTTGGTCAATGCCGATTATATTATGAATATTGATATAGGCTGCGTACACCTGAAAAATGGAGAAAAGATACCCATGAGCGAGCACCGTAAGCGCGATGTCGTGAGGTTTTTTAACACATATCTTGCGAGGTATGGTCTATGAGTAGAACCGTTTTCAGCATGGCGATTGAAATAGTGACCGTGATTTTTGAAGTTATAATTATTTCGGTCTATTTCAACGCCTTTTTGCAGGTAAAGCATAGAAAGAAAACATTGGCGGGAACGATTGTTTACATTGCCGCGACTTGTATGATTGCCGCGGTGTCTTTGTTTTTTCCTGATCCGCTGATTCTCATTTCGGTCACCTCTTCGGCAATGTTTTTGATCGGCACGCGGTTTGAGGGACCACTGAGAACCAAGCTGCTCTTTATTATTCTTTTTGATGCGTTTATTGTCATTGTGGATTTTGTGACAATATATGTATTGTATCTGCTTAACGGCCTTACCTTCATAGATACGACGGAAACAGTGCTCTACCGTATACTCGGGATAATAGTAAGCAAGCTGCTCGTGTTTTTGTTGGTTAAGCAGACCTATCTTTGGCGAAAAAGGGTTATAGGCAAGCTGCCGTTTTCTTCAAGCCTGATCCTTTCTATCCTGCCGATTTCCAGCATAATTGTCATATTTCAGCTGGTGGTCAACAGCCAGCTCAACCATGCTTCAAGCGATTCGTCGATTATTGTGCTTATCGAAGTCGTGAGCTTGTTCGCGTCTAATATCGCGGTATTCGGCATTTTTGAACAGCAGATGGAAGCGCAGAACGAACGTGAGCGAATGCGCATAACCGAACAGCAGATTTTACATCAGACGGCATATTACAAGGATATGGTCGAGCAGCAGGGTGAGGTCAGGGAGATACGCCACGACCTGAAAAACTGCCTGTCCTCCCTTGCGTCTTATTTGAGAGTGAATGATTTTCAGCAGGTGGCGGAATATTCCAAAAAAATTGACAAGATGGCTGATTCGCTGAAAATGCAGGTGAACACAGGGTATCAGGCACTGGACATCATCTTCTGGGGCAAGGTTCGCCTCGCCGAGCACTGCGGCGTCAATTTTAGCTACAGTCTTTTTATGCCTGAGGATATGCGCGTAGACGAGATGGATTTGTGCATTATATTGGCCAACGCTCTTGATAACGCGATTGAGGCCTGCAAGAAGATTGAGGAGCCCGGCAGGCGTAAAATATCGCTTGTTTTAAAGACTGAGGGGGATTATATTTCGATTTATATTGAAAACTCAACAGGTAAAAAGGTAATCGTGCCGGAAGGGGGGTTGGTAAAAACGACAAAGGAAGACGCCAAAAATCATGGCTTCGGACTGCAGAGCATTAAAAATCTGGCGGAAAAATATAACGGGGATATGGCCGTGAGCAGTGACGAACAGATTTTTATGCTCAGCGTTCTGCTAAAAAATGCGTGAAATAAGGTAAGTCCGACATGAAATACCGCAAAGCGACTTGAAGGATTGAATAAAATATAATACGTGTTATTCTTTGTATACAGATATGGGCGGTGTTATTTATGTTGAGTCTGTGCGTAAAAAGAATGACGCTTTTTTTTGTCCAAAAAGGGATTTTCCCGGAGGAAGACCGCGAGGTTTACGCATATGGCTTTGA
>DOZQ01000247.1:0-13089 GCA_003517915.1 Oscillospiraceae bacterium
TAAAAGTTTTATGGAGTTTCCGCGCTGCGGAAATTCCTGAACAAAAAAATACCGGAGGTATTTTGCACTTTACACTTACCGATTTGGTTACCGACATAACGCAGAACGCTGTGGAAGCGGGAGCGGGTATTGTCGAGCTTGAGGTAAGTTCGCTTTCAAACGAAAGTGACGGAAACGGTGAGTTTCGTTTTCTTGTAAAAGATAACGGAAAAGGAATGACAGAGGAAGAGTTGAAAAAGGCGATTGATCCTTTTTACACCGACGGCATTAAACACCCTCACCGGAAAGTAGGCTTGGGTTTGCCGTTTTTAATACAAACGGCGGAACAGTCCGGCGGAGGCTGGGACATAAAATCCGAAAAAGGGAAGGGTACTGTCGTAACGGCTTGGTTTGATTCAGGAAATTTCGACACTCCTCCGTTGGGCGATCTTCCCGGAATGTTCAGAACAATTTTGATGTTTAACAGCGACGCCGAAATAATTATCCGCCGCAAAAAACTAGGCGGTGAAAACACGGTTTTAAGCGAATACGAAGTCGTTAAATCGGAAGTGATAGACGCTGTTGGCAGTTTGGAAGACGCCGCAAGCCTTGTTTTACTGGGCGAATATTTGACATCATTGGAAAATGATTGAGAGAGAAAATATATATCGTCATAGTACAAAGTGCTATGACGTTCGATAAAAAATCGCCGCTCACGCGGCTTAAGAGAGGTTAAGTATGGCAATGAGTCTTGATGATTTAAGGAAACTTAGAGAAGCGAAAAAGACAGACCTTCGCAAAAGGGAAGCTGAAGGCAAGGAAATGCAAGTTATTGTCGGCATGGGAACCTGCGGTATTGCCGCCGGAGCGAAGCAGACACTGGACGCTTTCATTAAAGGGCTTGAGGCGCACAATCTGGTAGATTCAACACTTGTGCGGCAGACAGGCTGCATGGGGCTTTGTCATTCCGAGCCTACTGTAGAAGTTGTTGTCCCCGGAATGCCTACTGTTATTTACGGCAAGGTAGACGAAAAAGTTGTAAATGAAATTATTCAAAAGCATTTAATCGGTAAAGAGTTGTTAAGCGGTTATATTCTTGACAAACCTGCCGCAGATATACTTGGCGCGAAATAAGGGGGCGTAAATATGGCGTATAAACATTATATCCTTGTCTGCGGGGGAACAGCCTGCGAATCCAACAAGGGAGCTGAATTGTTCAACAGGCTTAACGCGGAAGCGGAAAAGCAAGGCGTTAAAGATCAGGTACAAATTGTAAAGACCGGCTGTTTTGGTTTTTGTGAGCGCGGACCTATTGTCAAAGTGCTGCCGGAAGATTCTTTTTATGTCAGTGTAAAACCCGAAGACGCGCAGGAAATTATTGCCGAGCAGATTATCAAAGGGCGCGAGGTTAAACGCCTTCTTTACAGCGACGATGAAACGGCGGTTAAAAAGGATATTCTTGCCGTAGAAGATATTCCGTTTTATCAAAAACAGTTCCGCGTTGTATTGCGTAACTGCGGCGCTATAAACCCCGAAAATATCGATGAGTACATCGCCCGCGAAGGTTACGCCGGCTTGGAAAGAGTGCTCTTTGAATGGAATCAAGAGCAGCTTATAGAAGAAGTAAAAAAATCCGGTCTTCGCGGAAGAGGCGGAGCGGGCTTTCCGACATGGCTTAAATGGGATTTAGCCCGCAAAGCTGTAGGAGACGTTAAATACGTTATCTGTAATGCCGACGAAGGCGATCCGGGAGCTTACATGGATCGTTCCACAATCGAGGGCGACCCCCATTCGGTAATTGAAGGAATGATCACAGCCGGTAAAGCAATCGGCTCGAATCAGGGATATGTTTATATCCGCGCGGAATACCCGCTTGCCATTGAACGCTTAAAAATCGCCATTGATCAGGCAAGAGAATACGGCTTGCTTGGAAAAAATATCCTTAATTCGGGATTTGATTTTGATATTGAAATCCGCCTGGGAGCGGGCGCGTTTGTCTGCGGTGAGGAAACCGCGCTGCTTACCTCCGTCGAGGGAGCGAGAGGCGAGCCGCGTCCCCGTCCGCCATATCCCGCCCTTAAGGGACTGTTCGGTAAACCGACAGTTCTCAACAATGTGGAAACCTATGCGAATATCCCGCAAATTATATTAAATGGCGCCGAATGGCTTTCCTCCATTGGCACCGAGCGCTCTAAAGGCACAAAGGTTTTCGCGCTCGGCGGCAAGATTAAAAACACCGGCCTGGTCGAGGTTCCGATGGGTACTACCCTGCGTGAAATCGTCGAGGAAATAGGCGGCGGCATTCCGAACGGCAAGCGATTTAAAGCCGCGCAGACCGGCGGCCCCTCCGGCGGATGTATCCCGGCGAAGCATTTCGACATTCAAATCGACTATGACAATCTTACCGCCATTGGCAGTATGATGGGCTCGGGCGGACTTATCGTTATGGACGAGGACAACTGCATGGTGGATATCGCGAAATACTTTTTGGATTTTACGGTCGACGAAAGCTGCGGCAAATGCACACCCTGCCGTGTTGGGACCAAGCGCATGTATGAGATTCTTGAGCGAATAACGAATGGCAATGGCAAGCCGGAGGATATTGGCAAGCTTGAGGAGCTGGGCTATTACATCAAAGAAAACGCGCTGTGCGGCTTGGGTCAGTCGGCACCCAATCCGGTGCTGTCGACGCTGAAATATTTCAAAGACGAATATGAGGCGCATATCAACGATAAAAAATGCCCGGCCGGCCAGTGCAAGGCGCTTTTGAATTACGAGATTTTGCAAGACAAATGCAAGCGGTGCAGCGTCTGCGTGCGTGTCTGCCCGACCGGGGCGATTGAAGGCACTGTGAAAAATCCGCATTATATCCATACTGAAAAGTGCATAAAATGCGGCGCCTGTAAGGAAAAATGCAAATTCGGCGCCATAGTGGTCAGATAGAAAGGAGTGTGCCATAAATGGAAATGGTCAACATAAAAATCAACGGCATGCCCCTGAGCGTGCCTAAAGGCGTAACAATACTGGAGGCGGCCAGAGAGCTTGGCATTGAAATCCCCACGCTGTGCTATCTCAAGGAGATAAACGAAATCGGTGCCTGCCGCATCTGCGTCGTCGAGGTTAAGGGAGCCAGAACGCTGGTGACCGCATGCGTGTATCCGGTAGCGGAGGGCATGGAGATATATACCAACACCTTAAAGGTGCAAAACGCGCGCCGCATGACGTTGGAGCTTATCCTCTCGACCCATGACCGCAGCTGCCTTTCATGCGTGCGTTCGGGGAGCTGTGAGCTGCAGCGCCTGTGTCAGGAGTTCGGCGTGGACGATGAAAGCCGCTTCGACGGCGACAATCCCGTTGAGACATTTGACGACAGCGCCATCCATATGGTGCGCGACAACAATAAATGCATACTGTGCCGCCGTTGCATTGCCGCCTGCCAAAGCCAGCAGGTCGCGGTGATCGGAACTAACGACCGCGGATTTGACACCCATGTGGGCTGCGCGTTCGATTCCACCTTAGATAAAGTCGCCTGCGTTTCCTGCGGTCAGTGCGTGGTGCACTGCCCGACCGGCGCGCTCATAGAAAAGGACGACGGCGACAAGGTGACCGAGGCGCTAAACGACCCCACAAAGCATGTTATAGTACAGACCGCGCCTTCCATACGCGTGACGCTTGGGGAATGCTTCGGTATGCCCATAGGCACCAACGTTCAGGGCAAGATGGTAGCCGCGCTGCGCCGCCTGGGCTTTGACAGGGTGTTTGACACCGATCTTGCCGCCGATCTCACTATTATGGAGGAAGCCAGCGAGTTTATAGAGCGGGTGAAAAACGGCGGCAAGCTGCCGATGATCACCTCCTGTTCGCCGGGCTGGGTAAAATACTGCGAATATTATTATCCCGACATGCTCGAGAATCTGTCCACCTGCAAATCTCCCCAGCAGATGTTCGGGGCGGTGACCAAAACCTGGTACGCAAAAAAATACAATCTCAACCCCAAGGATATAGTCGTCGTCGGCATTATGCCCTGCACGGCGAAAAAATTCGAGGTTTCCCGAGAGGACGAGGACGCATCCGGTTTCCCGGATGTGGATGTCGCGCTCACCACGCGTGAGCTTGGCCGTATGATAAGCCGGGCACATATCAATTTCACGGCGCTGCCTGACGAAAAATTTGACTCTCCTATGGGCGAGGCGACTGGCGCGGGCGTAATTTTCGGCGCGACCGGCGGCGTTATGGAAGCGGCGCTGCGCACGGCGAGCGAGCTGCTTACCGGTGAAGAACTGGCTCAGCCGGATTTTCCTGAGGTTCGCGGTACCGACGGCATTAAAGAAGCGACCTACAATGTGGGCGGTATGGATGTAAACGTCGCGGTGGCGAGCGGGCTTTCAAATGCTCACAAGCTACTTGAATCGGTGAAGAGCGGCGAAAAATCCTATCATTTTATTGAGATTATGGGATGTCCCGGCGGATGTGTAAACGGCGGGGGACAGCCGGTGCAGAGCGCAGTTGTGCGCAGCTTTGTGGATTTGAAATCGGCGCGTGCCAAAAGCCTTTATGAACAGGATAAAAACCTGCCGCTGCGCAAATCCCATGAGAATCCGGTGCTGAAAAAGATATATGAGGAATATCTGGGCGAGCCGGGAGGCCACACTGCTCATCAAATTCTTCACACTTCTTATGTCGACCGGTCGGCGAGGGTCATAAAATAAATAATGACGGCGTAATTTCCATCATACAAAGGCCGCGAACCGCGGCCTTTGTATATGTTATTCCGGTATTTGAATATAGGAAATTTGAAGTGCCAATTTACCGGAATAATAGCTGGATTGTATGTACAGCCGTGAATTAATTATTACAAAACAATTAAAAAACAATTACAAATTGTAATGTTTTTGATTTATTAATATTGTGGTAATAGAATATTAATAACTTCATATAATAATGGTTCTAGTCTTTCGGGTCATATCATTGTAATATTTTTTTGCGTGGACTAGAGATTTTTGTAATAATACTTGACAATATAGGGAAATATGTGTTAGATTTAATTAGCTACGTTACTCCGCGAAAAGGAATGTGGAAAAATGAGTAAAGAGTCTCTTTGCACAGAGTCTTCGGGCAACAGCCCGTTCAGTGTTTCTCATCCCGTATACTCCTTTATTAAGCGCGCCGCCGATGTGGTTTTGTCTGTAGCCTTGCTTTTGTTGTTGTCGCCGCTTTTGCTTCTGGTTTGTTGTGTTATAAAATTAACCTCCTGTGGGCCGGTGATTTTTAAGCAGCGCAGGGTTGGCAAGAACAGCCGCAGTTTTACGGTTTATAAATTCCGAACCATGCTTGTGACTGCCCCAAAGAATGTGGCCACACAGGATTTATGCGATCCCGACAGTCATTTGACCTGTGTCGGCAAGCTTTTGCGCAGAACCAGCATTGACGAGCTGCCTCAAATATTCAACGTGCTTTTGGGGGATATGAGCTTCATAGGTCCGCGGCCGCTTATTCTGGCTGAGACAAAAATGCATAAAATGAGAGAAGAGTTCGGCGTTTACACGGTGAGGCCTGGCATGACCGGCCTTGCGCAGATAAACGGGCGAGACAATGTGACAGATGAACAGAAACTTGAGTTTGACTGTCGCTATCTCAGAAAATTCGGCCTTTGGCAGGATCTTTACATACTGGTAAAGTCGCTTAGGGTGGTGTTGTCGCGCAAGGATATAGCAGAGGGTACGACGGAGGAAGACTCCTCCTCGCCGCTTATTGAGGCTCTTAGCGAACCGGTTTCGCCGCCTGTTTCTCCTCCTGTTTTTGAAAGAAAAAAGGTTGGCTGAACCTGATGTGCCAGCACGTTTGTTTTGCGCTCCCAATGAATGAGGTGCGGCGAGACATTTCGCGCTATAGGGCTCCTGCCTACTTAGGGCGTTGCGCAAAGCCAGATATTCCGCCGCTTTGCGGCGGTGAGGCTCATTAAGGGAATTTCTATGATGTCTTTGGACAGAGTGTCATCCGGAATCAGTTGGATGGGCTTTGTCTTTTTTAGTTTAGCCATACATATACTGAACGAGGTGAAGCTATGCGTGTAATTGTAACGGGAGCCGGCGGATTTATAGGTAAAAATCTTTGCGCGGCTTTCTCGCCCCGTCCCGATACCGAGCTTTTCGGATTTGACCGTCAGGACAGCGAAGAGGTACTGATTGAAGAACTTGCGCGGGCGGATTTTATTTTTCATCTCGCAGGGGTAAACCGCGCGGAGGACGACACGGAATTTTTACCCGGGAACCGTGCTCTGATCAGTCGTATCACCGAACATCTTGCGCAGAACGGCAAAGCAGTGCCTATTCTGCTCAGCTCGTCGGTTCAGGCAGGGCTTGACAATCCCTACGGGCGTTCAAAGCTGGAAACCGAGGATTGTCTTAAGGAGTACGCCGAAAAAACCGGCGCGCCGGTTTTTATCTATCGACTGCCGGGGGTTTTCGGGAAATGGAGCTGCCCGTTTTACAACACGGTGGTGGCAACCTGGTGCACTCAAATTGCGGCGGGCGAAGAGGTTCGCATCGACGACCCGGAGCGTGAACTGCCGCTGATATATATCGACGATGTTGTCAGCTGCTTTATTGACTGCGTGAGTGGAAAAGTTGAAAAGGACGCAGATGGCTTTTGTCACGCCGAACCGGTGGAAAGGGTGACGCTTGGCGGGCTTTACGAAATACTTAAAGGCTTTAAATCAAGCCGTGAAAATCTTACCCTGCCGGATTTTTCAAACCGGCTTGTAAAAAATCTCTACGCGACCTATCTTTCGTTTTTACCGCCGGACGGCTTTTCTTATCCGCTCGCGAAAAAATCCGACGACCGGGGCTGGCTGGCCGAATTTATAAAGGCAAAGGGAACCGGGCAGATTTTTATTTCGACCACAAAGCCGGGATTTGTCAGGGGAAACCATTGGCATCACACCAAATGCGAAAAATTTCTGGTGGTCGCGGGCGAGGCCGAAATAAAATTCCGAAATGTCTTGGGAGTGCAGACACAGTCTTATTATGTAAGCTCCCAAACGCCACAAGTGGTGGATATTCCCCCGGGCTATACTCATTCCATTGAGAATGTAGGGCAGAGCGAGCTTGTTACCCTTTTTTGGTCGAACGAGATATTCGACTCAGTACGGCCGGATACGTTTTATGAGAAGGTATAAAAATCCTCCAGTACGAAAGGTTGAAAAAAGCCTATGAGCAGCAAATTAAAGGTGGCCACCATTGTGGGAACCCGACCGGAGATCATCCGGCTGTCCTCCTGCATTTTGGCGAATGAACGGTATTTTGACCACATTTTCATACACACGGGGCAGAACTGGGACGAGCGGCTCTATACGGTGTTTTTAAAGGAGCTTGGGCTGCCCGAACCGGATTATTACTTGGATGCGGTTGGCGGCAATTTGGGCGAAACCATGGGTAATATCATCGCGAAGGCCTATACGCTGCTGTGCGAATTGATGCCGGACGCCCTGCTGGTTTTGGGGGACACGAATTCAGCGCTTTCGGCGATTGCGGCAAAGCGGCTTAAAATCCCGATTTTTCATATGGAGGCGGGTAACCGCTGCTTTGATATGAACGTGCCGGAGGAGATAAACCGCCGGATCATCGACCATGTAAGCGATGTCAATCTGCCCTATACCGAGCACGCCCGGCGCTATTTGCTGGCCGAGGGCCTGCCCGCCGAAATGACCTTTGTTACCGGCTCGCCTATGCGCGAGGTGCTGGAAAAGCACATGAGCCATATAGACGCCTCCGATGTGCTGGCACGGCTCGGGCTTTCTTCCGGACGGTATTTTATAGTTTCGGCCCACAGGGAAGAAAACATCGACAGCGAAGAGCATTTCACAGGTCTGATGACCGCGCTGAACGGGGTGGCCGAACGGTACGGGCTGCCGGTGGTTTATTCGGTGCATCCGCGCAGCAAAAAACAGATCGAGCAGCGCGGTTTTAAGTTTAATTCGCTTGTAAGGGCGATGTCTCCGTTCGGATTCTTTGATTACAACAAGCTGCAGCGCGAGGCGTTCTGCGTGCTTTCGGACAGCGGAACCCTTGCGGAGGAATCCTCTATTCTGGATTTTCCCGCGGTGCTGCTTAGAACCTCCACCGAGCGCCCCGAGGCGATGGACGCCGGTAATATGGTTATCGGTGAAATCGGGACGCGTGAGATTTTGCAGGCGGTGGAGCTTTGCCGGAGCCGCAGGGAGGACGCTTTTGTCCCCGCCCCGGTAAAGGATTATACCGACGCGGGTGTTTCTATGAAGGTCGCCGGGATAATCCAGAGCTATACCGGTATTGTGAACCGCAAGGTCTGGGGGAAATAGGGGAATGTTGGTTCGGTATAGATATTTTGGATGTGTTTATGAGGCATAAAAAATATATTTGCATATGAAAGGTAGAAATAACTATATGACAAAGTATGATGAAGAAGTGAAATTTTTGGAGACTGCGGCAGGTCTGGAGTTGACGATATTACAGATGCAGGACACCCTCCTACAGCAACAAAACAATAACTTTCCAGGCATATCTACATCCCAGCCGACAAAACCTATTATGCCAAAAAAACCTAGTTCTCCTGCGAAATGTGATCCATCTAATAGATAGGTTAGGAGTAGGGCTACGTCTTATGGTGCAAGTTTTGACCCAACAATGAATCGATATAAGTTTGGCTCTGCCTACCGAGATATGGGGAATTGCATTTTGATTCTGAGTAAATATCTTAGTGGATTAGATCGGTTTTCTTGGCGACATATAAATAAGCATAATGAAACTGTTATTTCAGGATTTGCAAAAACAAATGAAGCGGCACAGAAGCAGTATGGAACGGCAATGATAGATTACAGAGCGCAAATGGATGTATATCAGCACCAAAAAATGACCGAATACAAGAAAGAGCTTAAGGTTTTCAATAAACAGTTTGAGGAAAGCAGAAAATCTTGGTTGGAAGTACAAAATGGGAACATACAAATCATTACCGAGACGCTAAACGATGCACAAAAAAAGCGGGACAATCTGTACGCAGTTACACGACTTCTTCCGAAGCCGTACCAATACCCAGAAGCGGTGTTTTATCTGTACGAGTTTTTGTCTTCATCTTCAGAGGACTATGACATCCGATACGCGCTTGAACGCGTGGATGCCAATGAGATGAAGCGGATGATGGTGGCCGTAATCCAAAATCAACAGCGACAGGCGCAACTTTTTAATGTGATTATGTCATCCATACGTGCCGAAATCAATAGGGTAGGCAATGTTATGAATCAGGGCTTTGGACAAATCAGCAATGCGGTGAGTAAGCTTGACAGTGCGATGGATCAGAGATTTGAGCAACTGAACAATACAATAAGTATAATGAGTGGGCAGATTGGGGAACTCGGCAGTGTTTCGGAGAGGCAACTGTCTGTAGCAGAGTTGGCGCTGAACGACAGCCGAAATTTCCTGTTTATGAATGCCGATGTTTTTGGGAGACTAAAGCCTCTTCCTGTGCCGAAATAATTATAGTAACAAATAAGTTGTGCGAGAACAGTTGTAAGGTTGATATTTACATATAGTATAAGCGTTTTTCTTACTCATACAACATAATCCCCAGGGAGATGTGCACCTCTCCCGGGGGAACATAATATTTATATAATTTATAAGATTTATACCTTTGACATCCGGCGCTGGGCTTTTCGCACCGCCATTCCGATTACGGGAACCAAGACGGCACAGGCCGCAACCTCAACCACG
Source organism: Oscillospiraceae bacterium (assembly GCA_003517915.1). Taxonomy (GTDB): domain Bacteria; phylum Bacillota; class Clostridia; order Oscillospirales; family Acutalibacteraceae; genus UBA8129. The sequence continues at coordinate 9,723 of DOZQ01000247.1, forward strand.
CCGTTTATTGAAATTGCGGTGTTTAGGATAGTTTTGAGCATCACGCCTATATCGAACGGGTTAATCTTGTCAAAAATATTCGCGGCGGTCAGTACCAAAACCGTGTTGGTGAGGGTTCCGAGCACTCCGGCGATGCCAAAAGAAACAAGCGGTTTTTTAATCAACCTGCAAAACCAGATAAACAGCCATCCGGCAAACACGCCGACAATTACGCGCGGCAACACCGAAACAAGCGGATTCGTAAAGATTGCCACCTCAATGGTTCCGATAATCATTGATTTGAATATGCTGGTGACTCCCCAGACAAGCCCCAGCACGCCGCCGTAAAGCGGACCCAAAACACACGCGCCTATTATAACCGGGATTTGTACCGTTGTGATGGAAAAAGACGCCGGCCCATAGGCAATGTAGCCGACATACGGCACAAATGTCATAAAGATGATGATTGCCGCGAACAGCGCGGTCTGAGTGAGCTTAAGCATTTGTTTTCGTTCCAAGATAATTCCTCCTGCTGCTGTTCCCAAGTAAATACGGAAAAGACATGCCCCATATAATTTCTCGCAGCTGCACATTTGCCCGGGACTATACTCTGTAACAGTAGTATGTACCTTACGGCGAAGGTTACGAAAAAGTTATTCGGATACAAGCCTGTTTAAATCCGTGTTCATCTGAGGATACAGCGCAATATTTGAAAACGGCTATACGCCGTGATCATCGCGTGGTTACCGGTGGTTTTTCTCATAGATAAAGCGCAGGCCCTCAAGCGTTAAATACTGGTTGAGAATAACCTCCCGCTTCATATGGCAAATCACCTTTTCGGCATGACCACCGGTTGCCGCGACTTTGCAGCCGCAGCCCATTTCCTCCTCCATTCGGCTTATCATGCCGTCGGCCATCGACGCGGTGCCCAAAATAAGCCCCGACTGCATCGACGCCACTGTGTTTGTGCCTATGATCCGATCCGGCGCGCTGATGCTGATGGGCGGTAGGGTGGCCGTGCGTGAGGACATTATGTCCACCGAGATGCCTAGCCCCGCCGAAATAGCGCAGCCCAGATAAGCGCCGGACGCGTCCACCGCGCTGATTTTAGTCGCGGTGCCGAAATCCAGCACAATAACCGGCGGGCCGTAAAGCTTCATGGCCGCGACCGCTCCGGCTACCAGATCGGAACCCAGCTGCGCGGGGTTGTCAATTTTAATGTTAAGCCCGGATTTTACTCCCGGGCCGAGCAGATAAGGCGTAACGCCGGTCAGCTTTTCGGCGGCTTCCATGGCGGCGAGATCCATGCCCGGCAGCACCGAGGAGATCATGACGCCGGTAATCGCCGAAACCGGCGTATCATACAGGGCAAAAACCGCTTTTATTTCCGCCGCGAGTTGGTCGGGCGTACGTTTCGCGTCCGACGCTATGCGGGAGACGACATTGAGCTCCGCCCGATCAAACAAGCCCAAGTTGGTCTGGGTATTGCCTATATCCATGGTTAAAAGCAAGCGCGTTCCCTCCCGCTCAGTTTTCCGCGCCCACCGCGACCGCCGAAAGATTTTTTTCTACCAGATGCTGCTTGCGCGCGGGTACGCTTTTTCTTATTCCGGCTTCCAGGCTTTCTTTAGAGCAAAAGCCCAGCTCACCGAACAGCTTGCCCAAAAGCACTATGTTAGCAAGCCCCTTCATACCGTTTTCCTCGGCAAGTCGGGTCGCCGGAATGTAATGCACGCTTACATCCGTGCGCGTGCATTTCACCGGGATAAGCGAACTGTCGATTATAATAGTGCCCCCCGGCTCAACCGCGCCGACGAATTTTTCATATGACGGCAGGTTCATAGCCACAAGCACTTCGGGATTCAGCACGAGCGGCGAGCCAATAGGCTCGTCGGATATACATACGCTGCAGTTCGCGGTGCCTCCGCGCATTTCGGGGCCGTAGGACGGAAGCCACGAAACCTCCCTGCCGTCCATAAGTCCGGCGTAGGCTATGACCTTGCCCAAAAACAGTACTCCCTGGCCGCCGAAGCCAGCCAGCAGCAGTTTTAAATCCTTCATTTCGATTCCTCCCCTGTCAAAGCGCAGTCCCTGTATATACCCAGCGGATAATAGGGGATCATGTTTTCTTTCAGCCAGCCTAGGGCTTCCTGCGGGGTCATGCCCCAGTTGGTCGGGCAGGTGGAAAGCACCTCGAGCATAGTAAAGCCCTTTTTGTCCCGCTGATATTCAAACGCTTTCTTTATTGCCTTTTTCGCCGCGCGGATATGCGGCACCGTGTCGACCGCAACCCGCTGCGAAAGCGCGACACCGTCGAGCGTGGCAAGCATTTCGCTCATGCGGATGGGATTGCCCGAATAGCTTACATCCCTGCCGTAAGGGGTGGTTTGGGTGACCTGACCGGGCAGGGTGGTCGGAGCCATCTGTCCGCCGGTCATACCGTAAATGGCGTTGTTGACAAAAATCACGGTGATGTTTTCGCCCCTGACAGCGGCGTGGACCGTCTCGGCGGTGCCTATGGCCGCGAGATCACCGTCGCCCTGATAGGTGAACACAAAGCAGTCGGGACGGGCGCGCTTAATGCCGGTCGCGACCGCCGGAGCGCGGCCGTGCGGAGCCTGAACCATATCGCAGGCAAAATAGTTATAAGCCATAACGGCGCAGCCGACCGGCGCTATGCCGACCGTATCGCCTTCTATATTCAGCTCGTCCATAGTCTCCGCCACAAGGCGGTGGATTATGCCGTGGGTGCAGCCCGGACAGTAATGGGTTGGGACATCGCACAGCGCTTTCGGTTTATCAAATACTACGGCCATTATACCGCGCCTCCCGTCATCATTTGGATTTTGGCGGTTACCTCCGCCGGCGACGGAATTATACCGCCGGTATGCAAAAGAGTTTCCACCGGTCTAGCGCAATCGGTCGCAAGCCTTACATCGTCCGCCATCTGACCCATGCTCATCTCAACTACCAAAAACTTTTTCGCGGTTTTCGCCGCCTCGCGCAAAGCCTGCTCCGGGAAGGGCCAAAGGGTAATCGGGCGGAGATATCCAACTTTGCAGCCTTTCGCCCTCGCGTCCTTCACGGCCGCCTTGACCACACGGGAGGAAGCGCCGTAGGAGACAACGATTATCTCATCCTCGGGGGTGTAGCCGACCTCGGCCATGGCCTCTTCTTTTTTTATGATATCATAGCGTTTAAATCTTTCAAAAACCAGCTTTTCAAGCTCCTCTGCCTGAAGGTAAAGGGAATTGACAATGTTGTGTCCGCGTTTAAACTTATGCCCGTTTGTCGCCCACGGCTTTTCGGGCGGATTTTCATTTGCCTGCTCACGTATCTCCACAGGCTCCATCATCTGCCCCAGCATACCGTCGGCCAAAATCATCGC
>DOZQ01000247.1:13194-13387 GCA_003517915.1 Oscillospiraceae bacterium
GCCGAGACCCGGGCCTCCGCGCTGAACGTTTATGATAAGACAGGGCAGGTCAGCGCCCGCCATGTAAGAAATTCCCTCGGTTTTAAGGCTGATGCCAGGAGAGGAGGAGGAGGTCATAGCGCGCACCCCCGCCGCCGCCGCTCCCTGAACCATATTGACCGCCGCTATCTCCGATTCCGCCTGCAGATAAACT
>DOZQ01000143.1:0-155 GCA_003517915.1 Oscillospiraceae bacterium
ACTATTGTAGAAATATACTATGCGTACGATTAATCGTTTGTAAATCGAATTTATTTGGCGTATAATTAATGTGTTAAAGGAGGTATGCAAGATTGAAATTATATATGAAGCAAAAGGTATTTTCCTGGCGTGACCGTTTTTTTATCAAGGATGAA
>DOZQ01000143.1:196-2652 GCA_003517915.1 Oscillospiraceae bacterium
GAGGCCGCTTTTATCCGGCAAAAGATATGGTCATGGCTGCCGAGATTTTATGTAGAAATAGATGGCCGGGTAGTATGTGAAATTGTGAAGGAGTTTACCCTTTTTAAGCCAAAATACCGTGTAGAGGGTATCCCGTGGCGCATGGAGGGAGATTATTTCGCGCATGAATACTCCCTGTATGACGGACAGCGGCAGATTNNGTTTACCTGGGGCGACAGCTATGAGTTGTATATCCCGGTACCGCAGGACGAGTTGCTCTGCCTGTGCATAGCCTTAGCGGTAGACTGCGCCGTAGCGCAGCAGTCAAACGGATGATTTTCGATTATATATAGCCAAACCAATCGCCTTGGTTTTGAAATGGTTCTAGTATAAAAGAAACGGGAGATTGACATAAATGCCAATCTCCCGTTTCTTTTATGTTTTAGTGTCAACGAAATAAGCTTTTACTTATGTACCACAAATGCGTCAATGTCAATCGCGTTGCCGCTGGCCAAGACGAACCTATCGCCGGTAACCCTGATTGTCAGAGTATGCTCGGCACCCTGAGTAAGACCAGTAACGGTATAGATGGATTGGTTATAGGTTTGGTCGTAGGTCATGTCAAAAGTATCTACCGTCGTTGTTGTTCCGTCTACAGTTATGTCGACAATTCCTCTAGACCATGACTTATAGCCGATGATATCAATTCCGCTGCCGTAAAACTTCACGGTAATTGTGTCGTCGTTTACGCCCGAGCGCAACGCGCTGCCGCCCGAATAACGCGCAAACTCGAAGCGCTGCCAGCTACCAGTCTTGACGACCGCCGGGAAGTCCTCTTCATATCGGATACTATTGGCATAGTTAAGGGTGACCGTCGCTGTGGCCTCCCCTATCTTATAGGTAAAGGAATCGTCCTCAATGCCTATTTTTGTCGGGGTGAAAAGGAACACACCATCTTCAAATGTCACTTCACCGCTGCTTGGCTGCCCGGTGATTTCGGGAATAGGATCTGTCTGAGCGGTAACATCATTCGCCAGCGCGTCTATAACAGTCGCAGTATCCACCTGCTGTACAATCGCGATATCGTCCGACAGGGACTCCCCTCCCCCTAAGGGAAGGAACTCGCCCACGACCGACACCGTGTCGATATATACATTGTTACCGATTGAACTTTCGTTTCTGCCCGAAGCCACGATGGTTACCGTGTGTTCACCGGGAGCAACCTCGGTTTCTCCGACAACCGCTTGGAAGGCGCCGTCAGATCCTAGCTGATAAAGATCTTCAGAGCCTGTCTTAACACCGTCGACATATATGTCCATCGTGCCCTGAGAATAGGATTTATAGCTCATAATCTCAAAATAACTGCCGTTGAATTTAAACGTCACACTATCGCCGACCTTAGATGTCTGCATAGCAATATGCTCAGAGAATTTGCCTATCTGCGCCCGCCGGCCCCAGTTACCTGCGAAGTTGAGATATTCACTGTTCTCCTGCACGGTAGTTTTAGGTATAAGCGCCGCTATTGCTTCTTCTACCTCGACTATGGCATCCTTAACCGCCGTGACACCGGCCATGTCATAGATTCTTGTCTCAAGCAGTTCCTCGCCATTTGCCACAGCTGCTTTATAAGCGTTCCAAGGGCCGAGGCCATACAGATTCTTATCTTTATCAGAAGGTCCGGAAGCTATAGCATTCTTAAGTTTGTCACGGTTCGGCGCGCCGATAACCGCAAAATAAGACATTTTTTCAACATTTCCTTGAAGACCGCTCCAGAGATGAGCACCCTTACTTCTGTTGAATGTACTCTGATCGTTTGTGCCGTCCCAGTGACACACAACAAAGACGTCCTTGTACTCGATGAGAAGATCCATCAGATCAGCGGCATAATCCGCCTGCTCCCTCTGGATATCTTCGCGCATTGCCATGGTATTGGCGGCATTGGCATTCCATCCGCCCGTATTTAGACGTCCCCAGCCATCTTTACGTTTTACAGGCGAATTGTCCACGTCGTAAGTGTTCATTTCAGCGCTATCACCGTTCGGGGTAGACGGCAATGTGGGATCATAATCAGGATTCAGCATAAAGTCACTGCGGATATCCGTCTCGGTAAACGCAAGCTCATCAGCAACAGTCAACCCAAGCTCAAACTGCTGGCGCAGAAGCTCCATATTCGGATTAACCGAGGACAGACGCCCCTGCATACCGTAACCGTCGATGTTACCAGCCTCATAAATGGGCTTTAGCATTTTGACGGACTGGCTCATTTTGGGTTCATAAGGCTTGTTGCTGTCCTGGAAGTCATTGTAATAAAGGGTCCAGTCAGCTTCGTAATGCTCGGCCCATTTGCGCGCGGACGCAAACGCCTGTCTGACAAACACAGATTCTTCGTAGAGTCTCTCTTCCGGCTTGTCGTCCAGATCTTTACGGCGGAAAATATTGCCCCACTGACCAGACTGGGTAAGAGGATCATCCATGTT
>DOZQ01000143.1:2682-9287 GCA_003517915.1 Oscillospiraceae bacterium
GCAAACTTCTCGGTGAGCTTCATGATGTAAATGTCAAGCCTCTTGAGCATGGTTTCAGGGCTTGCCCAATCGGGATTCTGGGCATTGTAGACAAAACCGTTGCAGAAGAAGTACATGGGCTGCTGGCCGCCGTGCCAAACCATGACATGACCGCGAATTTTCTTATGCTCATTTTCGGGCAATGTCGCGTTCAGTGTACGAGCGCCCTGCACATAGTTCATCGCCTGAGTGTTCGCGGCAAGCTGCACATCGGTGTTGGCCGCTTCGAGCGCCGCGTCATACTCCGCCTGGGTAATCGTTCCGGACGCAAGCTGCCCGTCCAGCTCCGTTTTCACACTGTTGTAGTTTTGCCTTGAAAGACTGTTGGTATTGCTATTGCCTATCTGGCCGTCCAGCTTCATGTTGTTTGAGGGGCTGCTGCTGATAAAATGATAATTCTGCTGGTTGCCGCTGTATTGACCGAAATTACCCATCATAAAGTAATCTTCATATTCCCGCCACAGGGAGGGAAGCTGTAAATTTACCGCCGATGAGGGAAAGGAAAAACAAGTTATCACCAAAATTAACATAAGGGCAAAAGTCAATAAACGCTTTTTCAAAATTACTCCTCCTTTTAGATATGTCAGATTTGTTTTCATCCTGTGCCTTTTGTTTGATCTATAGCAGCACCTCCCCCTACATAGGGTGTTCCCGCACATATACGCGCAGAGTCGGCACCGGGTAAGCGCCGACCTCAACATACGCTTACCCGGGCCGCTTCCACACGCCAGGACCTATATTCACTAAGAGAAGAAAAGAAAAGGAAAGGTTTGTTTATTTGTGTACAACAAACGCGTCAATGTCGATTGCGTTGCCGCTGGCCAGAAAATACCTATCCCCGGTAACCCTGATTTCCAGCGTATGCAGTTCTTCACGATCAAGGCCGGAAACGCTGTAGATGGTTTGGCCATAAGTTTTGTCATAGGTCATGTCAAAAGTATCTACCGTCGTTGTTGTCCCGTCTATGGTGATGTCGACAATGCCTCTGGACCATGACTTGTAGCCAATCAGATCAATTCCGCTGCCGTAGAATTCCACTGTAATTGTATCGTCTTCTACACTTGAGCGCAGCGCGCTGCCACCCGAATAGGCCGCGAAATTGAAGCTCTGCCAGGTGCCAATCTTATTGACCGCCGTGAAGGTCTCTTCATAGCGGATAGTATCGGCATAAATAAGGGTTACCGTCGCTGTGGCGTCTCCCACTTTGTAGCTGAAGGTTTCATCTTTCACGCTCATTTTGGTCGGGGTGAAGACGATTTTGCCGTTTACAATCTCGGCGACGCCGCTCTGAGGCAGATCCTCCTGCACCAGCTCAAGCGTTCCAGACACTTCGCCGTCATTGGCCAAAACATCAATTTCGACAGGAGCGTCATTCAGCACAATCGCCTGATCGTCCGTAAGGTTCACTGGCTTTACAAGTTCTCCTGCAATTCCCACCGCATCGATATACACGTTATTGCCTATCGAGCTCGGGTTTCTTCCAGTGATTACCACCATTACCGTGTGCTCGCCGTATGGAACCGCCGTGCCGCCTACTGCATATTGGAAAGCACCGTCTACGCCCAGCTGATAGAGATCATACGGTTCTTCGTTCGTCTTGACACCGTCGACATAAATGTCGAACATTCCCTGCGAATAGGATTTATAGCTGAGCAACTCGAAATAGCTGCCGATAAAGGTAAATGTAAGTGTCTCGCCGACCTTGCTGGCCTGCTTCGCGATATGTCCGGAAAATCGGCCTATCTGAGCGCGGTTGCCCCAGCCAGAGGAGAAGATAAGATAGTCTTTCTGATTCTCCTCGTAGTATTCGACGGCATACTCAAGCGCGTCTATTACCGCCTGCAGCGCCGCGGTTGCCTGATCAACCTCCGACTGCAGTATATCCGCAATGGGCAGCACAGCCTCCGCTTCGGCGATAGCCGGAGCTAAGGTCGCCCAGGTTTCGGGAGTGTACATAGCCTCAGGCAACGCCTTCGCTTTATCGATCAGTGCCTGCAAAGCTGATTTATCCGCCGGCTTTTTGATATAAATATATTCAAACGTGGTGTTGAATATGGGTGTTGTGGACTGATTGGTAGTGGCAAACATCTGCAGCTTCATGCCGTCAAGACTTGCGGCCGCGTTTGTTATTGTGCGGATATTTGTAAAGTTCACGCCGTTGGAGGAAATCGCGCCGGTGATATTTCCGCCGGTTTTGGTAAGCCTCAGCCAAGCGGTCGTGTAATTGAACGCGGTGTGAGTGCCGCTGGAGCCAAAGCTTGCGGTATACTGATAAGACGGATTTCCGCCGCCGCTGAGCTGAACCAGCTTGAGGTCGGCGCCCGGCTTGTAAAGTCCGATACCGTAGTTCGCGTAGCCGCCCTGGGTGAGAGGAGAATCGTTTGTGATCTTAGCCGTGATCTCCCAGTCGCCGTCGAGCGAGCCGTTATACTGCAGCATGTTGTTCATGGTCTGAGACGGGAAGTCATTATTAGCCGCCAAAGCGCTCGCCGGGATAGTCACGCCGTATTCGGCATAGCTCGCGGCATCGGTGCTGTTTAGAATCTCCCAGTCCTCCGGCAGACTCGTAAAGCGTGTGACATAATCGGGTACAAACGTGATGATAAAGTTGATCGCGCCGGCTCCCGTTCCGAATGTAACCCTCGCGGATTCAAACAGCGCGTTCGCCTGTGTGACAACCGGCTGCATGTTCGCAATGGTCGATTCCGCGGTTACAACCGGCATGGTGTCTCCGATTACGGTGTAGGTGTAGGATTTGGTCGCAAAGTTATAATCCGGCAGCGGCTGGCCGTCCACCATGATTGAATAGGCAAGATTCTCATCCGCCTCAAGCTCAAATGAGGTGCTGAGCTGCATGGTGCTCTTGTAAGCCACCGCAATGTTTACCACCTGCATGCGGTTGATCTTGACGACCGGAGGATAATCAAAGGTCACGGTCATTGCCTGCTCGTCAACCCGCATGTTGCTGAGCTGTAGCGGATCGGCCGCAAGCGCGTCAAGCGCTATCGATGCGGTGAAATCGGATATGCTCATCGGAGCATCCGGGAACATGTTCATGGTAGCCGTGACAGTGCCGTTCGTGGCCTCCAAGCCTACAATCTGCGGTTCGTTATAAATAAAGCGTATAGTGTAATCTCGCGTTGTATCTATATTGGTTACGGTCACCTTCGCCTCGCCCGGAATCGCGCTGAGCTGGGTGATCGAAACGATTTCGCTGCCTTCCATGGCAGTCGCGGATACGGTGTAATCCGAAGGCTGTGTGCCTACCGGAACAGAAACGAGATAGCTGCGCGCGCCCGCCTCAAAGCCTTCAACCTCGGTGCCGTTGATTTTAAGGCTCTCAAGCATCGGGCCGTCGCCGGCTTTTACCAATACTACGAATTCGGCTTCTTCCTCGCTGCCGGTCGCAGTGTCGGTGACCGTGGCGGTGATGGTCGCGACGCCGCTTGTTCTGGTTCTGATCACGCCGTCAGTCACAGAAACGACACCGGGACGGTTACTGGTGTATTCAATATCAAAGCGTGAGGGGATTTCGGTGCTCTGACCCTTCATCACATAACCGTAAAGGGTGTCGTCACTCATGGATATTGTCAGCTGGGGATCAATCGTTTTGCCTAAATCAAAGCAGATGCGGTTGGCTATATCCAGATCCTTGTCGCCGCTCTGAACAGCCTTCGCGGTAACCACCGATACCTTCGGGGTAAGGGTGCCGGTCACGGCGAAATCTTTGGTCAGTTCAATATCCTTGTGGTCTTTGCCGACCTGAAGCTGATACGCGCCCGCGTATACTTCAAATTTGGAGTTCTCTTCGTTGAAGATAGCCATATCTTCTATGTCAACCTTCAAATTAACCGTAACGGTTTCGCCCGCCGGGACTTCTACCTTGTCAAAAGCGGCCAAACGCTTGATGGGCATCTGCAGAGCCGCCGGAGCGCCCGGAGTGGCCACATAAAGCTGCACGACCTCGGCGCCGTCCATGGGGCCGGTATTTTTAACGTTAACCGAAACATTGACCGTGCCGTTCGCGTCGATGCTGTCATTTGTCAGGCCGTTCACCACGAGATTAGAATATTCAAAGTTGGTGTAGCTCAAGCCGTAGCCGAACGGATAGCGCAGATTGCCGGAAGCGGCCTCATCGTAATACATGTAGGTACGGCCCTTGCTTTCGCCGAAGGTATATGTATCCGAAGTGTGGCTAACATTGGATGTGGGAGCATATTCCCAGCGGTCGTCGCCGGGGGTCAGGCGGTAGCTTCTGGTGCTCGCCATCTGGTTGGCGTTTTCAAACCACACGGTAGAGGTGCGGCCGCTGAAATTCTCTTTGCCCAAAAGTACATCGGCTAAAGCGGTGCCCTTGTTCATGCCGTTGTAGCAGCTCCAGATAATGGCGGGGGTGTCGTCGGCAAAGCCACCGATGAAATTGGGGCTGCTGGTTTCCATAACCACGACTGTGTTCGGGTTTTTCGCGACGATAGCGGCCGCGTTATTACCCTGCACGCCGGGCAGATTCAAACTTGTGCGGTCAACGTCTTCATGCGCGTCGTCGCGATTGGAACCGGCGTAGAAGATGACCAGATCGGCATCCGCCAAAGAATTGAGCTGATCTTCGGAGATGGCGGTGTTTTTATTGTCAAGACCGATCAGAGATACGTCCGCGTTCGGATTTTTCGCCAGGATACCGTCGCGGATGCCTTCCCAAGGCCGCACCATTTTTGCTTGGCCGGCGGCACTCATGTTAACCGTATATCCGCCCAAATACTGGTTTTGGAGGTTGACATAAGGGCTGGCGCCGACTACTACTACTTTATAGTCGCCCTGCGGCACCTGAATCGGAAGAAGGGGTGTTTCTTCTACCGGAGCGTTTTTAAGAAGCACCAAAGATTCATGTCCCGCTTCAAGCATAAGCTCCAGACGTTCGGGGGTTATGGTGTCCGCGCCGTTGTTTCTCGCGCTGCCGGCAAGCTGATAGTTCCAGTCCGGGGCATAGTTTTCTGCGATGCGCGCACGGGCATCATTATACCAGCTGACGACGCCGTCTTCAACGTCGAACTCACCAAGCTCCATACGGGCGGTGAGAAGACGCAGCAGAGACACGTCAACCGAGTTTTCGTCGAAAATACCCGACGGAGTTGTAATGTTCTGGCCTATCGCGGTCGGAACCACCGTGCTGTATCTGATGCTGCCGTTGGAGTAGCCGTTGTTGCACTCCAGGTCACCGCCGGCGTTTATGGCCCATGCCACCGTTTCCGGAGCCGTGAGCTTATGGCCGTCATAAAAGCTTCTCCAGCCGTGGCCGTTTCCGCTCGAGGTCACAGGATCCCGGTCAAAGCCGCTGCCGGCGAACGCCATAGCTACACTGTCGCAGTCGGCGGTGACATAGCCGCCAAAGCCGAAGGTCTGGCGAAGCAGGGTATCCAGAATGTAGTTGTTGAGGTTGGCCGGAACTTCGTTTACACGGTTGTAAGCGGCCATAACCGAGGAAACGTCGGTCTGCTCCACAATGAGCCTGTAAACATAGGAATAATATTCCCTGAGTTCTCTTTCACTCATGTTGCTTGTGCCGTTCAGGCGGTTGGATTCGGAGTTGTTGCCAAGATAATGCTTTATGGTCGAGACTGTTTTAAGGTAGCCGTTCGGGTCAAGGCGTTCGCCCTGCATGTTCTTGCCTTCCATGCCGTTTACAAACTGGGAGGCTATCATCGCGTTGTGGTAAGGATCCTCGCCGTAGGTTTCGTCGGCGCGTCCCCAGCGCAAATCACGAAGCAGGTTGACAGTAGGAGAGTAGTAGGTGAGCTCATAGCGGTTGTCACGGGTGACCTCACGGGCCTCGTCGCTGATTTCGGAGGATACCCTGTATGTAAGCTCGGGGTTCCAAGTGGAGCCCATCGAAAGGCTGATGGGGTATGATGTAGTGTTGTAAATAACCGTCGGGTTCGCACTGGCCTGATGCTGCAAACGGGAAACACCGTGCAGCGCCTCGTTCCACCAGCCGTACCAGTTCATGCCCAGCTCCGGGATAGCGGGCGAAAATCCGCTGATCATCTGAGAAGCTTTCTGATTAAGGGTCATGCGCGAAAGCAGATCCGCCGCGCGCTCTTCAAACGAATATGAACGGTCAAGATATATAGGTGTTTCTTCATCAAGCGCCACCACGTCAATCGGTTCCGCCGCCGAGACTGTCAATCCCGAAATGCCGGCAAAGCCTACGCAAAGGCTTAAAATGAGCACACATGAAAGCGTGCAAAGAAATTTCCTGTAACGATGCGTCTTTTCCATTAATTCAATACCTCCTAATACTTTCCTCAAATCACACTGCCCTACATTAAAACCACAGGAGCTATTCTTTCCTGCGTTTCCTCCTTTCTTCAATCCCTCTTGTCCTCATGCGGTCACTTCTATTCCTTCTCGATTTCGTAAGGCCAATCACTAATGCCGCCCAGGTTGTAAACCGTCTCGTATCCCAGGTCAAGCGCCTGCTCAAGCGCAGTCTGCGCCCTGCCTCCCGCCGCGCAGTAAAAAATTATCTCCCGGCTTTTGTCCGGTACCATTACCGGCAGACTTTCCCC
>DOZQ01000082.1:0-1971 GCA_003517915.1 Oscillospiraceae bacterium
ATGGTGACCGTCTGCCCGCCGAGATCATAGCTCAGCGTGAAATCCTCCGCGTCGGCGGCGTAGACCGGAAGCACGAAAAGTCCGGCGCACAGCAGCATGACAAGTAAAAGTGCCGTTATCCTTTTTCTCATTTGGTTGACTTCCTTTCTGGTTAAATCTTTATAAGACATTCTCAGGTTGATGCCTTCTTTGGGAGTGATATCCCTCCTTCCGTTTCAACTCCCCCATAATTCAAGCTTAAAATTTTCTTATTTTTTGTCAGCTCCGTTTATCATCAGCTACAATAAACCTTTTAAGCGCTTCTTTGAGCTCCACCGCCTTGTCCTCCGGCGCGGTCGGATTGCAGTGCGCCCAGACTCCGGTTTCGCTCGACGCATTGAATTTCTGTTGGTTCTCGGAACGCATCGGCGGGAAAAACTCCACATGAAAATGAAAATAATCCGAACAGTCTCCGCTGTTGACCGGCCCGTTGTGCATACACATCATGTAAGGAAATTTATAACCGAACAGGCTGTCCAGCATGCCGGTCGTTTTTTGCAGCACATCGGCAAAATCCGTTTTTTCCTCGGCGGTAAACTGATTAATATAAGTAAGATGGCGTTTGGAAATAATATAAACGCCATAAGGATATTCTGTGAAAAACGGCAGAAACACCATAAAACTGTTGTTTTCAAATATTATGCGCTTTTCAAAATTACGCTCGGCCTTTATCATATCACAAAACAGGCATTTTTTATGCTCTTCATAATATTCGCCGCTGGACTGAAGCTCGAGCTGCAGTTTTTTCGGGATTTCGGGATAACCGTAAATCTGGCCATGCGGATGAGGCATTGTCACTCCCACCGCTTCTCCCCGGTTTTCAAATATGAATATGTATTTGATCTTTTCATCCTGCCGCATAGCCTCAAATCGCTCAATCCATAAATTCACCAGCTTTTCTATATGCGGCACCGAAAGCTCCGGCAGGGTTACGGTATGCTTGGGCGAATAGAGAATGACCTCACATTTGCCATAAGCGGGGCGCACTTTGAAGAAATCGGTCGCCACATCGTCCGGTCTAGGCGGATTTTGTGACAGAGCCGGAAAATCATTGTCATATTCAAGCACGTCATAGTCCTCTGGCACCCTGCCCGAACCCGGACAAAACGGGCACCAATCCTTAGGCATTTGCGGCCGCCCCTGCCTGTGTGACGCTATCATCACCCAGTCTTTAATAAGCGGATGCCATCTCATTTCTGCCATAACTCATCCTCCATTTTAAATAGTCTTTCTCTTTCTTTTTCTCTATAATCAGACAAGCCGAATCCCTCCGACCGGCCGGATATTCAGCACATTGCAGCTGCTCTCACCAAACACCGCGGTTATCGCCTCTATATATTTATCCAGCAGCGCTTTGGGCACAAACGCCTGGATAGTCCCGGCAAAGCCTCCCCCATGGACACGCCACGCGCCTTTGCCCTCCAAAATGTGCTGGCTTATCGAAAGCGCCAGTGCAAGCCCCTGCTCGTCGGTCGTTTTTTTTGAAAACACATTTTGCAAATACATAAAGCTGGAATTCCCCGACTTTATTATAAGCCTCTTGAATTCCTCGATATCTCCATTTCTCAGCGCCCGAGCCTCATCGACAACAGTCTGATTGTCGTCAAAAAAGTGCACCGCCCTTAAAATGGCCCGGTCGCTCACCTTACCGTGAAGTTCTCCCAAAGAACCGTAAAACAAATCCTTGTCCACCTGCCGCAGACAGTCCTTGCCGAAAAAGGCCGCAACGCTCTTCATCTCTTTCGGAATCGCCGCGTATTCATCGGTCAGATCCGCGTGACAACCCCCTGTATCTACAATGCACAGGCGGTAACCGGATTTGGCAAAATCAAAATCCACCTTGCTGATTTTCGGGCTTTTGGGATTTTCAAAATCGATGGAGACAAAGCCGCCTACCGCACAGGCCATTTGATCCATAAGACCGCAGGGCTT
>DOZQ01000082.1:2086-3408 GCA_003517915.1 Oscillospiraceae bacterium
TAGGCGTCAAATCCCCCTATATTATAGCCAAGCTCTTTAAAGCGCGCACAAATGCCGCGCACAAGCGCCGGAGAATGCTCTTTTTCCTCATCCACCGGAGTGAGCACCTCCAGATCGACCACGTCCATATCGTAGCCCGCCGACTGTACCCGGACAATTTCCTCATCGTTCGGGGCAACGACCGCGATAATATCTAAATCCAAGCTGGCCGCCAAAACACATCCGTTTTGGTGATCTGTATGATTTCCTCCTACCTCGGTGCGTCCCGGAGTGGAAAAAAGAGTGCAGTCATCAGCCTTTGGAAAAATTTCAGTAAACCTATTTATCGCCTCAAGCAGACGAAGCTTCCCCTCATTTTCTTTTCCGGGATAAATTTCCGCAAGCTTACTGTCAATAATACCGCTTTTCAGCGACTCGGTCAACTGCGTAACTGTAGACATAAAAATCCTCCTAAATAAAAGAATATAACATCCCCTTATACTATAACAAAAACACGCTATCAAATACAACAAGTATTTCTATCATTTTTATGGATATTTGTTGCATTTCAACTTTATATAGCTTATAATTTAAAAGTAATATAATAAACAATATCAGTGTTTGTTTATTATTGTCATTATGTCGCCTTACGGCTGAGACATATATAAGCTTGTTCGCAAAACACTTAGCAAAGGAGGTTCTTTCAATGCCTGACAGCATTTTCAAGCATTCGTTTAAAGCCACGCTCCGTGAAAACATGGGGTTGTCTGTATATAACTGCGGTTATCAGAAATGTGAACCGCTTTATTCTTGGGGACCCGCCGTCCGTGATCATTACCTTATTCACTATATAGCCTCGGGAAGCGGCCGTCTCCACTGCGGCGGCCATGAATACTCTTTAAAAGAGGGCGACGGTTTTATAACCGCCCCCCTTCAGATGATTTATTACCAGGCCGACGCCATAGAGCCATGGGAATATTATTGGGTCGGCTTCAACGGCGCCGACGCCACACGGCTCATAAATACTGCGGGACTTACCGACCGGCAGGTTTTTCAAATTGAGAAAAAAGACGTCATTCTTAACGCTCTCAAAAAAATCTACGATTCGGGCGGAACGCGCGCGGTCGACGACATGCGCATGACGGGCTATCTCTATTTGTTTTTTTCAAAGCTTATCGGAAATTTAGACGAAGGCAATGTCGGTTCCGCAAACGGATATGACTATATTCAAACCGCCCTGCGCTATATTGAATACAATTACTCAATGGATATTTCGGTAAACGATATTTCAAAAAGCGTCGGGATAAGCCGGAGTCATTTATACCGCCTGTTTGTCAAATATA
>DOZQ01000082.1:3440-3627 GCA_003517915.1 Oscillospiraceae bacterium
CAGCGTTTCCGAGGCGGCCTACTCATCTGGGTTTTCAGACGTGCTTTATTTTTCGCGCGTATTCAAGCGCATCAAGGGCGTTCCGCCGAGCACCTATTACAAAATGGAAAAAAACAAATCCGGCAGCCCCGATGATTTTGAATCGGAAGCCCGCGGCGAATTCGAAGAATCCGACGACGAATAATAT
>DOZQ01000082.1:3720-7984 GCA_003517915.1 Oscillospiraceae bacterium
TGAAAACTTTGTTTTCAAGTGGTTCGGCTATATAGCAAATATTACTCCGGCATTAAAATGCTGGAGTAATATAATAAACAAACGCCCCGCGCTTCAGCGTGGGGCGTTTGTTTATTATATCAGGTCAACTCTCTGCCGGCGCCGGCAGACCCTCTTTAATAAAGCTTTTAAATCCCATCATTGCTACGCTAATGACAGTTAGAGAAATTCCGCTTGCTATCATCAAAATTCTGAGAGACATTGAGTCAGCGAGCGGACCGAAAACCAGCAGGCCAATCATCATAAAGGCGACCTCAGCGATTTGCAGCAGGCTGAATATCCTGCCCTGCATCTCGTTTGCAACCTTTTCCTGCAAAAGGGTCATCACAGGGATATTCAGCATAGGCACGCTCAGCCCGTCTATCATTATAATAATCAGATAGATTATAAACGACTCAAGCAGACCTATAACCAGCGTACACACACCAAACACACAACTGCCCAGCATGAGCGTCACCAAGCGATTTTTAAAGCCTCCCCATGCCGCGACGGCAAGTCCGCCCACCGTCATGCCGACAAAAAAAGCGATCTCATTAAAGGTTAATTTCCAGTATTCATCCCCAAAAACCCGGGTAACGTAAAGTACATTCATAACCGTGCCCGGAACCGCCAGAATCATAAACAGAGCGTAAGCGATGAGAAGCCTGCGGATAAAAGAGCTGGACAGCGCGTATTTTACTCCCTGTTTTAAATCCGCTAAATAGTCGGTTTTTTCCGTTTTGATTTGAAGCGCCCTTTCATGTGCCGGAATCTTTATAAAAAGCAGTATGCCGATTCCGATGACCGCCGTGAGCAGATCGATAAACATTACAAAATAAACCGGCCCGAAGCTCAGCACCGCACCGCCGACCGCCGGCGCCGCTAAATTGACCAGCGCGCGCATAGTGCTGTTTACTCCGTTTACCCGCACAAGGTGCTCCTTGGGAACTATCTGCGGTACAAGCGCGTTTACCGCCGGCGCCTGAATCCCCGCCCCCACCGAGCGTATCGCACCTGTCAAAACCATCATCCAGACGCTCTGATAGCCCGCGATCATCAACATCGCCAGTACAAGCGTCGTCACGGCGATTGAAGCGTCCGCCAGTATAATCAGCTTTTTACGGTCATACCTATCCGCCCACACCCCTGCAAACAGTGATATTAAAACCTGCGGTAAAAAAGCAAATATGGTGGAAACCGCCACAATAACACCCGATCCCGAGGTTCTGGTGATATACCATATAAGCGCGAACTGAACGACCGACGACCCAAACATAGAAATCGTCTGGCTGGTAAAAAACAGCGCGATTTTTTTGACCCATGGAGCGGAACGGTCAATTTTAGATTTCGGCAAATCAGTATGTTGTTGCATAAAACCTCCTTAAAACGTCTTCAATAATATCAGCCGCGGGATATCCATTATATGCTGATTAAAAAAACTATGCAACCCTTATTCTGTCATTAGGTGGATTTAGGCTGTTAACAGGCGAATTCGTCTTATCAGGAGGTATTTTTCAGCTAATAGTGACACGCTACATTTCTTTATTATATTTTACATGGCAGTAAATATAACAGCCCACAACGAATAAATACGCAAATACCAGCAGCAAAACCGCCGCTGTATCCACTCCCATTACCGCAAAGGCAAGCATAAGCGCCCCGAATACAAACAGCATTATATCATATGCCCTTGCCTTCGCGCGGTTCGCAACCGCTATATTGCGTTCATCATTTTTCTCAATTTCAATCTGCTTTTGCTGGTCGGGATGCTTCTTCATTACTTTTTCGCTGATAATATTGCCCATGCCGTGACCAAAAATCCCGCAGCCCAGTCCTATGCAGAGATATGGAAGCGCACGCATGATCCCCTGCGGTTCTAAAATAAACTTCAACAAAAAAAGACCGGAACCCGCCAATAAAATCCCCGCCACTGCGGCAAGATAATTAATTATGCTCTTTTTCATAAATTTTCCTCCTCATAAGTAAAAATTTCTTCAATACTCATGCCGAAATACCGGGCGATTTTAAACGCGAGTATTATCGACGGATTGTAGCGGCCATTTTCAAGCGAACCTATCGTCTGCCGCGATACTTCCAGCGCGGCGGCAAGATCTTCCTGCCTTATATCATGCCGCTTTCTTATTTCTTCAAGCCGGTTTTTCAATTTACACACCCTCACATGTAAAGTTAACTTTCCATTAATATCATAGCATTCACAACCAATAATGTCAAGTCAGCTTTACATGAATTATAAATTATTTTTAAATTCCCCCGGCAACAATTGCCAATTTATTCTCGATAGNNCCGGTTTTTCAAGTCACACACCCTTTCATGTCAAGCAAGCTTTCCATTAATAATATAACACCTATAACCCAAAATGTCAAGTCAACTTTCCATTAGTTATAAATTATTTTTAAAATCAAACAGCAATAATTGTCACTTTATTCTCAATAAGTAGCATACCTTCCACTGCAGTGAGCATATATTTGAGCGGATAGCAAACTTCACGTGCCATACAGCACGCCACGAAAACACGCAAAAAGCGTTAAAAATCATTTTTTGCACAGCAAAAAACTGGGAGGTTCATTATGAAGAAATATTTACCTGAGGGATGGTTAATAGACAGCAGTGAAAATGTTTCGGCACTTAAAACATTAAGCACGGTGCAGGACGCGTATCAAAAAGGGCAGATACTTGAGGGACGCGCCCTGGTCTGCGACGCCTCCCATAATTTAATAGTGGATATGGGCTGCATGAAGGGCGTAATACCAAGGGAAGAAGGCGCCATAGGCATTGCTGAGGGCACGGTTCGCGACAACNNCTTTATCATCACGGATTTTGAACCTGACGAGCACGGCAGACCCGCCGCAGTTTTATCCCGCAGAAAGGCTCAGGAACAGTGCACCGCAGAACATATTTCCTCCCTTGTGCCAGGCAGGGTTTTAGGCGCCAGAGTGACGCATCTCGAGCCCTTCGGGGCTTTTTGCGATATCGGCTGCGGCATAGTCTCACTTCTGCCTATAGATTCAATCTCGGTTTCACGCATCTCTCATCCATGCGAACGTTTTTGCTGCAATGACGATATCCGCACGGTCGTCAAATCCATTGACCGTGACGGACGTGTTTCGCTGAGCCACAAAGAGCTTCTGGGCACCTGGGAGGAAAACGCCGCACGCTTCAAACAGGGTGAAACTGTTTCAGGCATTGTACGGTCGGTTGAGGATTACGGGGTATTCGTCGAGCTTTCCCCAAATTTAGCGGGCCTTGCCGAGCCTCACGCGAATGTTTTTGTAGGCCAGCACGCCAGCGTTTACATAAAAAGCATAATTCCGGAAAAAATGAAGCTAAAGCTGATAATCATAGATTCGTTCGATGCAGACTATTCCCCCGAACCGGTGGAATATTATTATCAGGATGAGTTTCTTTCACATTGGCGTTATTCGCCTTTATGCTGCAAAAAGAATATAGAAACCGTCTTCAGCGAACAGGATCTGGCCGACGAATAAAAGTGTACCTCACTCCGCTCATAATCTACAAAACACAGGGCAAAGCGGCGCACATCGCTTTGCCCTGTGTTTTTTTAAAAAATACTGGCGGCGTCTCTTGACAATCCTCAAAAAATAAATTATAATGATTTAGCCGTAAAGCTTAACTGCTTTACACATCTGAGGCGGGAGATTGATATTAATGCAAAAAAACCTACACGTTTCGGTTCTTTTGGATTTTTATGGAGAAATGCTCACGCAAAATCAGCGTGCGCTTGTAGGGCATTATTACAACGACGATTTGTCATTGGCTGAAATCGCGCAGCACGAGGGAATTACCCGCCAGGGCGTGCGCGACACAATCAAGCGCGCCGAAATTCAGATGTTCGAAATGGAAGAAAGGCTCGGTTTTATTAAAAAGCACCGTGAAATTGATTCGGCGCTTGAACAAATCCGGGCGGCGATGACCGAAATCGCGGAATTTAACCTGCGGTACGGCTGCTCGAGAGAAATCAACGAGCGGGCCAAAATGGTCTACGAACTCACCGAACGGCTGAACTGATGATACCCCTATCCAAACCATAATCCAATCAAGGAGGTGAAGCCTTGGCGTTTGAAGGACTTTCGGAAAAACTGTCCGCCGCGTTTAAAAAAATACGTTCAAAGGGCAAGCTGAGCGAATCGGACGTAAAAGAAGCCATGCGCGAGGTGCGTTTGGCGTTGCTTGAGGCGGACGTCAGCTTCACGGTGGCTAAGGATTT
>DOZQ01000082.1:8009-13397 GCA_003517915.1 Oscillospiraceae bacterium
CCCGCGCAGATGGTTGTTAAAATCGTAAATGAAGAGCTGACCTCCCTTATGGGAGGAGAATTTGTCCGTCTGAACACCGCCTCAAAGCCACCGACCGTAATTCTGCTGTGCGGCCTGCAAGGCTCGGGCAAGACTACCCACGCCGGCAAGCTTGCGAGGTTTTTAAAGAGCACGGGGCACCGTCCCATGCTGGTCGCTTGCGATATCTACCGACCCGCGGCCATAAAGCAGCTTCAGGTGGTCGGTGAACGCGCAGACGTGCCCGTGTTTGAGAAAGGTACCCAAAAACCGGAGAAGACTGCCGAGCAGGCGGTGCGGCATGCCAGAGATTATGGCAACGATTTTGTCATTCTCGACACGGCGGGGCGGCTGCACATAGACGAAGAGCTTATGGGCGAGCTCGACCGAGTAAAACAGGCTGCTCATCCCAGCGAGATACTTTTAGTGGTTGATTCCATGACCGGTCAGGACGCCGTCAACGTTGCGAAGGCATTCAACGAAAAGCTGGAGATTGACGGTGTTATCCTCACCAAGCTAGACGGCGACAGCCGCGGCGGCGCGGCGCTTTCGGTGCGGGCAGTGACCGGCAAGCCCATAAAATACGCAGGCACGGGCGAAAAGCTCGAAGACCTTGAGGAATTCCACCCTGAGCGGATGGCCTCGCGCATTTTAGGCATGGGCGACGTGCTGTCGCTTATTGAAAAAGCCGAACAGCAACTGGATGAAAAAAAAGCGGACGAAATGGCACGCAGGCTGCAAAGCAATAAATTCGACATGAACGACCTGCTCACGCAATTTCAGGAGATAAAAAAGCTCGGGCCGCTCGACCAGCTTCTGTCGATGATGCCGGGCATGAGCAAAAAGCTCAAGGATGTAGAAATCGACAACCGGCAGATGCTCAGGGCCGAGGCGGTCATCACTTCAATGACAACCGCCGAGCGCGCGAAGCCTGCGCTTATAAATCCCTCGCGCAAGCGCAGGATAGCGGCCGGAAGCGGCACAAAGGTAGAGGACGTAAACCGTCTGCTCAAACAGTTTGAGCAGATGAAAAAAACCTTCAAGCAAATGGGCGGCAAGGGACGTAAACGCCGCGGCGCTTTAAATGGCGCATATCTGCCGGAGAATTTTAAATTTTAATACATTTGCATTCATAAGGAATTTTTGGGGAAACTATTGCTGCGCCGCCTAGCGGTTAGTTCCGCGCTTATTTTGAAAAGCACGGCGCTGCTGCAAAGTGAAACTGCCGGTTAAACGCCATATAGATATAAGCTGCGTTTAGCCACCGGTCTCAGCCTTCCCCGACCTTTTGAAGATATATAGCATTCTTTTATGGGAGGTGGAGAAAGATGGCAGTAAAGATCAGGCTTCGTCGTATGGGAGCTAAAAAGGCACCCTTTTACCGCATTGTGGTGGCCGATTCACGGTATCCGCGCGACGGGCGGTTTATTGAAGAAATAGGGCATTATAATCCGCTGGACAACCCTGCGTCAGTGAAAATTGACGAAGAAAAAGCAAAGCAGTGGATCCAAAACGGAGCACAGCCAACCGATACGGTAAGAGACATATTAAAGAAAAACGGTATACTCTAAGGAACTATATAAATAGGAGGAATTTCAAGATGCAGGAATTGCTTAAATCTATCGCGCAGGGGTTGGTCGACAATCCCGACGGCGTAGAGGTTTCTGTCGATGAGCCGGATGACGAGGGAGTCGTTTCGTATCATCTTCATGTCGCCGAAGACGATATGGGCAGAGTCATAGGCAAGCAGGGCAGAATCGCCAAGGCTATCCGCACAGTTATGCGCGCCGCGGCCAACCGCAAAGGAGACAAGATTTCGGTAGAAATCGATTAACGGGCAAAGAAAAAGAACTGGCTGCGGCTGCCTTATAGGCAAATGCCGGAGCCTCTTTTTTTAGGAGTAGTTTTTAGAAGGTGTATGATAATGCAAAAAAAATATATCGAAACCGGACGGGTGGTCGGAACCCACGGCATAGCCGGAGAGCTCCGGGTACAGCCCTGGAGCGACACGCCGGAGTTTTTACTGGGTTTTTCGAGCTTTTTTCTCGACTCGCAGGGACTGACCAAAATAGAAACGGTTTCCTCAAGAGTACACGGCAATATAGTCCTTATGAAGGTGAAGGATGTCGGCAGCATTGAAGCGGCCGAAAGGCTGCGCGGTAAAATCCTTTATTTAAACCGCAGGGATATAACGCTTGAGCCGGGTGCCCATTTTATTCAGGATCTTATTGGACTGCCGGTTTTTCACGCCGAAACCGGTGAGCGGCTTGGGGAAATCTCCGACGTGTCAAAAACCGGCGCGAACGACGTGTGGCATATTGCCAAGGACGCGTCAGTCTGGCTGATCCCGGTAATCCCGGATGTAGTACGCTCGGTGGACGTGGAGGGCGGACGGGTCGAAATAATTCCGCTGAGGGGGATTTTCGACGATGAGGATTGATCTGTTAACCCTATTCCCGGATATGTGCCGCACCGTACTTACCGAAAGCATCACGGGACGCGCCTTGGCAAAGGGGCTTTTTGAGCTGGAGATTCATAATTTCCGCGACTATACCACCGATAAACATAACCGTGTGGATGACGAGCCCTACGGTGGCGGCATGGGCATGCTGCTTACCGCTCAGCCTATTTACGACTGCATAGCGGCTGTAAAAAAGCTCAGGGATGAACCCGCGCATGTCATCTACATGTCTCCTCAAGGCAAAACACTGACCCAAAAGCGCGTGACCGAGCTTTCAAAACTCCCCCGCCTGATAATACTGTGCGGTCATTACGAAGGAGTGGACGAACGCGTTTTGGAGGAAACGGTGGACGAAGAAATAAGCATGGGCGACTATGTACTCACCGGCGGGGAGCTTCCGTCGCTGGCTCTGTGCGACGCCGTGCTGCGCCTTGTCCCCGGGGTGCTTTCGAGCGAGGAATGCTTTTTGAGCGAAAGCCATATGAACGGACTGCTTGAATATCCGCACTACACCCGTCCGGCCGAATGGATGGGCAGAAGGGTTCCAGAGGTACTGCTCAGCGGCCACCATGCGATGATAGAAAAATGGCGCAGGGAGCAGTCTGTGCTGCGCACGGCAAGAAAACGCCCGGAGCTTCTTGAAAGCGCCGAGCTGTCGTTTACCGAAAAAATAATAGCCGGCAAAGAAAAGAACCTTTCAGAAGAATAAAACATAATATACATTATATACAATATTCTCCACTCAAAATAGTCAATATACCTATTCGCAGTTAAAGACGTCCACTTTGTGGAAAAAATATTGTGCAAAACAAACAAACACATGTGCGATTATTTGTTGCGGTTTGGATTTAGAGTAGAACTTTGACAAATAGCTCCGCCATGACCGTGTAATTTGTTGACGCTAGTACAAACTATGATATAATAAGGATATTGTATAGTACAATCAGACAAAGACGCAAAGAAGCATTGAGAATTTTGTGCTGAGGAGAGAGACATATGTTTGTGAAGGATGTTGTTGTTCAAAATCAGGTGGGTTTGCATGCCCGTCCGGCGACCTTTTTTATTCAAAAGGCAAATGAGTTTAAATCCTCTATTTGGGTGGAAAAAGAAGAACGCCGGGTAAACGCGAAAAGTCTTTTGGGAGTGTTGTCGCTTGGTATTGTCGGCGGCACGACTATCCGCATTATTGCGGACGGTGCGGACGAGGAATCGGCGGCGGAAAGTCTTTTTAAGCTTGTTCAGTCAGGATTTGCCGAATAAATAATAGTTCTTTCGAGGCATCGTCCCTGCCGGACGGTGCCCTTTTTCATTTTTAAACTAGGGCAACTTTAAAAGGAGCAGCTAAAAATGGACGAACGCCTTGAACGCCTTCAAAAAAAAGCCCGTGGGCTTCCGCTTATGCCGGGCGTTTACATAATGAAGGATAAAAACGCCGGGATCATTTATATCGGCAAGGCAAAGGCTCTCAAAAACCGTGTGAGTCAGTATTTCGGCAAACAGGAAAATCACGCCGAAAAAGTACGGCAAATGGTCAGCCGCGCCGAGAATTTCGACTATATAATATGTGACAGTGAGTTTGAGGCCTTGGTGCTCGAAAGCTCGCTGATAAAACAGCACGCGCCAAAATATAATATCCTGCTCAAGGATGACAAGGGCTACCACTATATTAAGATAACGAACGGCGATTATCCACGCATTTCGGCGGAAAAAGCGGCGCCGAACGACGGCTCACGGTATCTCGGACCCTATACCTCCAGCATGGTTGTGACCCAATCGGTGGATGAGGCGCTTAAATTATTCCGTCTGCCGCAGTGCAGCCGGGTTTTCCCCCGGGATATAGGCCGGGGGCGTCCCTGCCTCAATCATTTTATCGGGCAGTGCGCGGCGGTGTGCGGCGGCAGGGTTTCGCAGCGGGAGTATAACGATGCTGTAAGCGACGCGCTGGACTATTTGAAGGGCGGCGCCGCGCATTCAGTGGAGCGGCTTGAGGCGCGTATGCAGGCGGCTGCTGATGAGCTGGACTTTGAAAAGGCTGCCCGTCTGCGCGACCGCATCGCCGCGATAAAAAAACTTGGGGGCAAGCAGAAGGTAATTATGAGCCGCGTGCCCGAGCAGGATATCATAGCTCTTGCAAAAGGCAGCGATCACGCCTGCTTTGAGGTCTTCCGCTTTTTGAACGGACGACTTTATGACCAGGAGCATTTTATTGTTGAATCCCCCGGTGAACCGGCAAGCGCGCGCACCTCTTTCATCATGCAGTATTATTCGATGAGGGAGCGCATTCCCCCGCGCATTGAAATGGATGAGGCACCCGACGATCTGGGTCTGCTGCTTCGTTGGATTCGGGAAAAATCGGGGCGCAAAGTCCAGATTCACGTGCCGCAAAAGGGTGAACATGCCCAGCTTGTGGAAATGTGCAAAAACAACGCGGCGCAGCGCGTGGCGAGAAAAAGCGGCAGAACCATACACGAGACAAAGGGTCTGGATGAGCTTTCGGCGCTGCTCGGACTTAATAAGCCTCCAAGATTTATTGAAGCGTATGATATTTCCAACACCGCCGGCAGCGACAATGTCGCGGGGATGGTAGTGTTCTGCGATGGCCGTCCGCTTAAATCCGATTATCGCAAGTTTAAGATAAAAAGCTTCGAGGGGCAGGACGATTACGCCTCCATGCGGGAGATCATCGAACGGCGGATTGCGGAATATGAAAAACATGAGGGCGAGCCGGAGGGCTTCGGCCGCCTGCCGGATCTTATTTTGCTGGACGGCGGACGCGGTCAGGTTTCCGCCGTACTGCCCGCGCTGCATGCCGCAGGGCTTGAGATACCGGTGTTTGGCATGGTTAAGGACAGCCACCACAAAACCCGCGCTATAACCTCTGAAGGCGACGAGATAGCGGTCAAGGCGAC
>DOZQ01000082.1:13405-17560 GCA_003517915.1 Oscillospiraceae bacterium
TTCGCGGTGGGATATCATAACCAGCGCAGAAAAAAACGCGCCTTTTCCTCGTCGCTGACCGAAATCCCCGGTGTCGGGGAGACAAGGGCAAAAGCGCTGCTTAAGCATTTCAAGACCATAGCGGCCATTGGAGACGCCGAAATCGATGAACTCAGGGCGGTAAAGGGAGTATCACTTCCGGCGGCCGAAAACATCTACAACCATTTTCACCCCGGAGGCGAAACGCGGGAGGAATAATTCCCCGGTTATATTTCCTGTTTACCCTATCGACCGGTTATGTTATACTGTGTTCGTTATGTGTATACTGTAATCACAACGAAACGGGTGAAACTTATGACGAAAAAACAGCGCGCCGTCTTGGCGGTAGAGGCGATGAAAAAGGAATATCCCGATGCGGTTTGCTCCCTTGAAAGCGCGAACCCCCACGAACTTCTGATAGCCGTACGTCTTTCGGCGCAGTGCACCGATGCCAGGGTCAATATGGTAACGCCCGAGCTGTTTTCAAAATACCCGTCCATAGAAGCGTTTGCTCAGGCCGATCCCGATAATATAGCCGACATAATACACTCCTGCGGGTTTTATAAAATCAAGTCACGCGATATCGTACTCATGTGCCAAATGCTTTTGGAGCGGTTCGGCGGCAAGGTACCGGACACCATAGAACAGCTTGTCACCCTGCCCGGCGTAGGCCGCAAAACCGCCAATCTGATAGTTGGCGATGTCTACGGCAAACCCGCCGTCGTCGCAGATACGCACCTTATTCGTATAAGCGGCAGACTTGGCTTGACCGACGGGACAAAAGACCCGCTCAAGGTCGAAATCCAGCTGCGAAAAATTTTGCCCGAAAACGAATCAAATGATTTTTGCCACCGCATCGTACTGCACGGTCGGGCGGTTTGTACTGCCCGTTCTCCCAAATGCGACGTATGTGTCATGCGTGAGTTTTGCCGGCACGCCTCCAATTTAAATTGACCGGCAAATTTATAGTCAAACCACATTTTAAATGGTTTGACTATACAAATTTCCGTGTGAACAGAAAGGGTTTATAAAATGGATCATAATTCCCAAAAAGAGCAGTATGAGAACCTCCCGCCCAATCAATATCCTCACGGAATATACCAGCCCCCTTTTCGTCCCTCCGAGGCGCCCGGAAAGGGGCTGGCTTCCGCCAGCATGGTTATGGGGATATTGGCTCTGTGTCTTTTATGCTTTGACCTTGTTTCAATGGCGTGCGGCATAATCGCGGTCATACTTTGCGGCTTTGCAAAAAGCAAGGGGAACCGCACCTCCGCCGCGACCGCAGGGCTGATCTGCGGGCTTATCGCCTTCGCGGTCTCGCTCGCGATGTATGTTCTGCACTGGGATCCGGGAATTATAGGATTTTGACCGGCTGTGCTCATTTCCAAAGCTTCACATGGCCGCTGTCCTGCAGGGATTTTATAATAATCAGCATAACCGGGAAGACAAAGACACCAAGCAGACCGAAGAACTGAAGTCCCACATACATTGCGAACAGGGTCACCACCGGCAGCAGTCCAACCTGCATACCTATGACCTTCGGCTCCGCAAAATTGCGTATCACCGTTATGATCACATACATCACCGCAATGCCTACGCCCAGAACGAAATCCCCCGTGATAAAACAGAAAACCGCCCAGGGTATAAGCACTGTACCTGTGCCTAAAATCGGCAGAATGTCCACCACGGCTATCAGCAGCGCAACGGCGATCGAATGCTCCACCCGCAAAATGGTAAGTCCCAAGGCTAACTCACAGAAGGTCAGCAGCATAAGCAGCATATACCCGCGCAGCATTTTGAGAATATTTTTCACAAACAGGTCTTTCGCCCTCACCAAAATATCCCAGTGGCGTTCCGACAGCTGCCGGCGTATGAAACTGGTAATCGTATAATAATCCTTAGTGATAAAGCAGCATGAAACCACCGTAGCTATAATTGTCACTATCATAAACGGAGCGGATGTCACGATGACATTCGCTATTCTTGTCAGCAAATCAGTAAGCCAGCCTACCGCGCTTGTCAATATCCCGCCCGGCAGATCCGCCGCCGAACCGGCGACGCTTTCCCTTATGTTGTCGGGCAGGCTTTGAAGCGCGTTTTCTATGCTCTCGCTCACGCCGTCAAAAATTTCGCTTATGGAAGGTATCATGCTTGGAACCTCGGCGACAAAGCCCCACAGCTCGACATAGACGCGGTAACTTAAAAAGCATAAAAGCCCAAGTAAAGCCGACAGTGTCAGCACCACCAGCCCAATCGCCCATACGCTTCTTGGCAGACCGGTTTTTTTCGTAAAAAAATCCACCGGACGCTGCAGCGCGACGGCAATAACGAACCCGATAACAAAAGGTAAAAGCCAGACAAGCAGATATTTCAGCAAAACATAAATCCCGACCGCGATAGCCAGCCAAAAGAGAACCGTTATAAGAAAATCTTTTTTTCTGTCGGTCGTCATATACATCCGCCCCTTCCCGCGTTATTCATTATATAAAAATTCGCGATAAAACACATGGTTATCTCTAAATTAACCGCGAAACAATATTATATGGGTATACTTCAAAATACGTTATTAATATTTTACCTTATGAAATATGCTTTTTCAATCACTTTACGTCATGTTAAATTACAAAATTAAATGCTGGATTTTAAAAAATACTGTCAAGAAGCCTCGCTTCGTAATAAACTGTAATAGCGGACATGCGTTTAACGAACCACTTCCCTCCTTCTTAAGCAGCGGAGCATCGGGTTTAGTGCAACGCCTCAGAGGGGCGGAGAATTAGACCCGGAATGCCGTGCCAAATTATAATCGTGCATACGCGAAACTAATTTGGTGGTTAGTATTACGCCCCGGCGTAGCCGGTATATTACGTCTGTCCGCACAGGCATCCGATGAAACAAAAAAAGAAAAAACTAACAATTATATGTTTAAAGCAAGGGATTAATGGTAAAAATATCAATGCGGATGTCCGACAAATTTCAGCGGAGCGTGAAATATAGTGGCAATAAGAAGAGGGGATATTTATTACGCGGATCTCAGTCCGGTTGTCGGATCGGAACAGGGTGGCGTACGTCCCGTGCTAATTGTGCAAAATGATGTTGGGAACAGATACAGTCCGACAGTTATCGCGGCGGCAATTACCAGTCAGCGGGATAAAAATAAACTTCCCACCCATATTCAGGTCAACGCCGATGACTGCGGACTTTCAAAAGATTCAATTGTGCTGCTTGAACAGGTGAGAACCATTGATAAGCAGCGTCTTAAGGAAAAAATGGGCAAACTCGATGACGGCTCTATGATCAGAGTCGATCAAGCCTTGTCGGTCAGCTTTGGTCTGCACGGCGAAGAGGATGTACAGGGAGCTACATAGTCTTTGCCCCGGACCTTCATCAAATAACTATCAGAGACATGCATATTCCTTTACCAAAGCAGTTTGAACCAAAGTTTTTTATCAATTTGCTATAAATTTCAAAGCACCGGTGCGCCTTAGCTAAAGCGCATGGGTGCTTTTTGCTTTGCAAAAATAATATTAAAAAGTGGAATATCAACATTATTTTTACAAACACTAAAGCAAAGTATATAAAGGAGAGATAATAATGGCAAACTTAACTTCTAAGGAACTGACCGCGCTTGAAGACCAGCTTGGCATGGAACAGCTGCTTATCAAAAAATACCGGTCGGTCGCCGCGATGTCCGCCGACCCTCAAATCAGAAGCAAATGCGAGCAGATAGCCTCAAGACATCAGGAGCATTTCAACAAACTTATGGGTCATCTGAACTAAAGGAGTGATAAAAATGAGTCATCAGGGTATGAAAGACAAGGAATGGATGCAGGACGTTTTGTCCTCACAAAAGCTTATCACAAGCAATTATAATACCTTTGCCAATGAATGCGCGACTCCGGAGCTCAGGCAGGACATGCTTTCGCTTCTGCATGAGGAGCACGACATTCAAGCGGAGGTTTTTGATGAGATGAACACCAGAGGCTGGTATCCGACCACTCCGGCCGAACAGCAAAAAATCGAACAGGCAAAGCAAAAATTCATGAACTCTTTCATGTAATATAGTTATACCGCTGTGCCGCCCTGCGAAATGTCACAGGGCGGTTTTTCTTTGATTCTACATTTTCCAGTGCTCGTCTG
>DOZQ01000108.1:0-208 GCA_003517915.1 Oscillospiraceae bacterium
CGAACAGCTTATAGCGCCGGGCAAACAGCAAAAGAATGAGAATACCCACGCCCATCGGAGCCCAGCTTGAGCGGCAGAGGGTCAAATACATCATCACAGTGTTCAGTATCAGAACCGTGATATAAAACCGCCGCCCGCCATGATTGAACAGCAGCTTGTAAACCGCCACTAAAATCACCAGCGCAAGCGCCGCCGCGTAATAATTTGT
>DOZQ01000108.1:222-3917 GCA_003517915.1 Oscillospiraceae bacterium
CATTTTTGTATAAGCGCCACCGCCGCCGCAAAAAAACTGACGGCGCACAGTGTATCCAAAGCCGCTTCAAACAAACGCGGATTCATAGTTTTTCTGAAAAGAATGCCGGTTAAAAGCACGCAGCCTATCGCGGTTCCGGCCGCCGCGCCGATGAAATTCCCGCTTATCAGCGCGGTGGATATCACAAACAGCGAAAAAAAAGACGCCGCTATAAACGCCCGGCGTTTAAAATCCTTTTTACGCGCCGCGCGCGCAAACAAATAAACCGTGCACACGGCGGCGCATATAAATACCAGTACAAAATGAAAAAACACAGAAGCCGCCGTCAGCAATATAAATGGCGCGGCGGGCTGATCATCGGTAAGCTCCCCAAGCATAAGACGGTATTTTTGTATCAAGAGCCGCCGCACCTCCTTTCGTTTGTATAGTCAAACCGTTGTACTTTATGGGAGTAGGTGTTCGCCCGTGAATCGGATATTATAATACAAAAAACGGCAGAAGCAAGAGTTGCTGCCCTACAGCTTTACTCCCTATTCGCCGCTTGTTTCCTCACTTGTATTATTACTCGCCGCTTCGCTCGTCTCATCCGACGATTCACCTTCCACGGCGTTTTCTCTGAGGCTTTCGGCCAGCGCCTGCTTGGAGTCATACCGCTCGGCATACTCTTCCACAAGCGTTTCAGATGCCTCAACCACCAGCTTTTCGGAGTCGCTTTCGATTATGGTGAAGCCCATGGCCTTATAAGTGGTCTCAAGCGTGTAAATGCTGTCGTGCAGATTTTCGGAGGTGATTTCAATTTGGAAGGAAACCACCGTATCCCCCTGAAAGCCGTAGGTATTTACGAATTTAAGCTCGCCTTCCTCCACTGTTTGTATAACGCGGCTGCCTCTGATCTCCACCCCGTCGATCGGGCCGGAATTATTTCCGCAGCCCGCCGCGAAAACAATACAAAGCAGCGCGCAGACGCAGAGCATAAGCTTTTTAAGGATTTTTATCTTTCTCTCTATCATATTTAACAACTTCCTCTCTCAGTTCAAAATCCGCAGTGAATATTATGCATTACCGCCTGTCATTTGTCAATTGCCCGTCGCAGCTTTTCGGCGGTTTCACGCAAAAGACGCGCGTTCCCGGCATCCCCGGAGCGTTCATATCCGCCCGCCTTTCTAAGAAGCCGGTCTATCTCCCTGCCGATATACGCCCTTTCGGCTTCGCCGGGAGCGCAGCACAGCCCACCCGCGTAAACAGCGGTCTCGTCCCGCCTTATCACCCTGTCATAAGCCGCCGACATCACGGTGTAAACCCTGCCCGCGTCAAATACGGCGCGTTCGCGCAGTATGTCAAAGCCCTCGGAATAAAGCCAGCGCCGCAGCACGGACGCCTTGGAGTTTGGTGAAAGGATAAGGCGCAGCGACCGGTCTTTTATCCAGCCGCAAGCGGACAAGATACTTACAATTAAATCTCCGCCCATTCCGGCGGCGACTATGTCGTCGGCTTCATTCCGAAAAACCGCCGAAAGCCCTGCCGACTGTCTCAGGGTGATTTTATCGGATATGCCCGCGCGCGCTATATTTTCCTTCGCTCTGATAAGCGGGCCGGGATTTATGTCCACGGCGGTCACACAAACACAGACTCCCGATTTAACAAGATAAATCGGGAGATAAGCGTGGTCTGTTCCAATGTCCGCGACCGCCGCGCCGCGCCGCACAAACGACGCGGCCAAAAGCAGCCGCCGGCCTATAAAGGGAAGCCGCGCGCAGTCAGGCATTATTGAGCTTACTTATAAGCGCGGCGCAGTCTACGCCGTGCACCTCGCAGGCCTGCTCAACTGTTTCGCCCTGTGCGGAGGGACAGCCCAGGCAGTGCATACCCATAGCCAGAAAATGCTCTGCCAGCGCCGGATTTCCCCTTAAAACATCCCCTATGGTCATATCCTTGGTAACGGTCATTTTTTATCTCCTCCCAGCTTTTTGTGCCTTACTTCGCGTGAAGCCTTACGCCTTTGCGGCGGTCATCATACTCGTAAACTGCACGCCGTCGATCTTTTCGTTTTCAAACAGGTTCTTTGCCACCTCGTGCAGCTTCGCCGTGTGCTCCTCAAGGATTTTAAGCGCCCTTGCGTATCCCGAGGTTACAATGCTGTCGATCTCGTCGTCGATAATCGCGGCGGTTTTTTCGGAATAATTCGGTGTAGATGAAAAATCCCTGCCCAAAAACACCTCGTCGGGGCTGCCCGAATTGAACGCGGCAGGCCCGAGCTTTTCGCTCATGCCGTATTGGGTCACCATCTTGCGCGCGATTTCGGTCGCGCGCTGAATGTCGTTGGACGCGCCGGTGCATATATCCTCCTGCGTCAGCTTTTCGGCCGCGCGGCCGCCCAGCATAGAGCAGATGGTCTCAAGCAGCTCGGTTTTGGTGGTGTGGCCCTTATCCTCGGTGGGAAGATACATGGTGTAGCCGGCCGCCATTCCGCGCGGGATTATCGAAATCTGATGCACAGGATCCTGCGTGGGCAGGAAATAAGCGACTATGGCGTGACCCGCCTCATGGTAGGCGGTGATCATTTTATCCTTATCGCTGAGCACATGCGAGCGCTTTTCGGTTCCCATTACAACCTTTATGGTCGCTTCCTCTATATTTTCCTGCGTTATGGCCTTTTTGCTCTGACGTGCGGCAAGCAGCGCCGCTTCGTTAAGCAGGTTTTCGAGATCCGCCCCGGTGAACCCGGCGGTGGACTGCGCTATGATTTTAAGGCTCACGTCCGGGCCTAAGGGCTTGCCCCTAGCGTGTACCTTTAGAATTTCCTCACGACCCTTTACGTCGGGATAGTTAACGGTTATCTGCCGGTCAAAGCGGCCGGGGCGGAGCAGGGCTTTATCTAAAATATCGGGGCGGTTGGTCGCCGCCATAACGATTACGCCCTCGTTCGCGCCGAAGCCGTCCATTTCCACAAGCAGCTGGTTGAGCGTCTGCTCACGCTCGTCATGTCCGCCGCCAAGACCCGCGCCGCGCTGGCGTCCGACCGCGTCTATCTCGTCTATAAAGATTATGGATGGCGCGTTTTTCTTGGCGTTCTCAAAAAGATCCCTCACGCGGGAGGCACCCACGCCGACGAACATCTCAACAAAATCAGAGCCCGAAATCGAGAAGAACGGCACTCCCGCCTCTCCCGCCACGGCTCTTGCCAAAAGGGTCTTGCCGGTGCCCGGAGGGCCGACCAGCAGCACTCCCTTGGGGATTCTGGCACCCAGCTCGTTAAACTTTTTGGGACTTTTCAAAAATTCCACAATTTCGCGCAGCTCTTCTTTTTCCTCGTCCGCGCCCGCGACATCCGCGAAGGTGGTTTTGCGCTTGTCCGCTCCCGCCTGCTTGGCCTTGGACTTGCCGAAGCTCATAGTCTTGTCGCCGCCCATAGACTGACCCATGCGCTTCATGATGAAATACCATGCCAGCACAAGCCCGACACCCAAAACCAGATAAGGCAGCATATTCATAAGCCAGGCGGTCTCGTTGCCGCGCTTGTAGTCGGCGGCGATCTGCTTGTCGGCGTTGTCCTTGTTTATGCGGTTTTGAAGCTGCACATACTTATGAATGTCCCCATAAAATATGTCGACATTCGGAACGTCGTATTTATACTCCTTGCCGTCGTCGCGCTGAACATAAATCAGCTCGCCGCTGGTCAGGTTGAGCTCATATTC
>DOZQ01000184.1:0-1358 GCA_003517915.1 Oscillospiraceae bacterium
GGTCATCGCCGTCACCCACGACCGTTATTTTCTCGACAACGTCGCCGGATGGATTTTAGAGCTTGACCGTGGCGTCGGCATTCCCTGGAAGGGCAATTATTCCTCCTGGCTGGAGCAGAAAGAAAAACGCCTGGCCCGTGAAGAGAAAAAAGAGAGCGACCGCCGCAAGACCCTGCAACGGGAATTAGAATGGATTCATATGTCGCCGAAAGGCCGTCGCGGCAAAGCCAAGGCGCGTATCAACTCTTACGAGCAATTGCTGAATCAAGAAACTGATAAGCTGGAAAAGGAACTGGAAATTTATATTCCGCCAGGGCCGCGCCTCGGCAATATCGTTATCACCGCCGAACACGTCGGCAAAAGTTTCGGCGACCGGCTGTTGGTCGATGATATGAATTTCGCGCTGCCGCCCGGCGGCATCGTCGGTGTCATCGGCCCGAACGGCGCCGGCAAATCGACGCTTTTCAAGATGATTGTCGGCGAGGAAAAACCCGACAGCGGCACAATTCGTATCGGCGAAACGGTGAAACTCGCCTATGTCGATCAGTCACGCGCTTTGAACCCGGAAGATACTATCTGGCAAGCCATCGCCGAGGGGCACGACACGATCATGCTCGGCAACCGCGAAGTCAACAGCCGCGCCTATGTCGCCCGTTTCAACTTTTCCGGCACCGACCAGCAGAAAAAGGTTGGGCTGCTCTCCGGCGGCCAGCGTAACCGCGTGCATCTGGCCAAGATGCTGAAAGAAGGCGGCAATGTACTGCTTTTGGACGAACCGACCAATGACCTCGATATCAACACCTTACGGGCGCTTGAGGAAGCGCTGGAGAATTTCGGCGGTTGCGCCGTGGTCATCAGCCACGACCGCTGGTNNTCTCGACCGCATCGCCACCCACATTCTGGCTTTTGAGGGCGATTCGCAGGTGGTGTGGTTCGAGGGCAACTATTCCGACTACGAAAAAGACCGCAAGGCCCGGCTTGGCGCGGCGGCGGAACAGCCGCACCGCATTAAATACCGGCAGTTGACGCGGTAATTGATGGCGGAAAATCTGGCGTCAAATCATCCCCTTCGGATATTGACGCCGGTTTCTGCAGACGGAGGAGCGGCTGAATTACTCCCAGCCATATTCTCATTTTCACTCAAGAGACAGGACGCATCGCCGCACTCTCGATGAAAATCTTCCTCCACCCTGGCGGGAGTACGATCCAGATGGAAGAGGATCATAACCATAACCACTGTTGACAAAGGTAAAAAAGGC
Organism: Oscillospiraceae bacterium; assembly: GCA_003517915.1. GTDB lineage: Bacteria > Bacillota > Clostridia > Oscillospirales > Acutalibacteraceae > UBA8129. Next base: position 1,260 of record DOZQ01000184.1, read on the forward strand.
GAGCCGAATATCCAGAACACCAACGGGACCATGGTATAAAATCCTCGCATTCCTAAGCCGTAATGATGCCCGGCTCGGTTGAGCTGAGCCGCCACCACC
>DOZQ01000184.1:1400-2170 GCA_003517915.1 Oscillospiraceae bacterium
GCGAAAAAAAAGAAGGCGGCAAACAAGTCAAGCAGTAAAGCGACCAGTTTAATCGGCAACATATTCTCGTTGTGCGGCCCGGAAAAATTGAGCATATGCCAGACGACCTTCAGCTTATCGACCTGGCCGGTCAGGCTGAGCACACCAACGGAGAGCAGAATGGCCGTCGAAGCCAGAAAAGTGGCGGCCATGGTCGAGTTGCGCAACGTTTGCACGGCCAGGATATCTTTGCCCTCTTCCATGATCTTTTTCACCCAGGCGGCGCGAACCAGGGCGGAAATGCCTTGCATCGTATATGCCGGATTTTTGTCAGACTTCCACTTCATAAAACTCAGATAAGCAAAAAGAATAACGCAAGAGAGCAAGAAGCAGAAGGCGTCCAGCAGATAGGGATTGATATTATCCTGAAGTGTCATGCCTGATCATATACCTGATCGACTGGAGATTGACGGAGAAACGAATATCGTTAAACCGCGTTAGTTCCCACGCAGTGAATGCGCCCCGGCGCCGGTAATCGTCACGCCAATGAAATCGCCGGCTTTGACGGTATGATTTTCCGCCAGGATGGCATGAACCAGATGATTGCTTGGCGTTCTGCCGGCNNCAACTGATGGCATCGGTTTTTTCGACGAGAATTTCCACCCGCTGGCCAATATATTCCTGGTTGCGCTCACGGCTGATTTCATCCTGACGGCGCTGGAAAATCCGCAGGCGCTCGCCTTTGACCGCCTCATCAATTTTATCGGGGAATTGCGCCGAGACGGTGCCCG
>DOZQ01000184.1:2198-15090 GCA_003517915.1 Oscillospiraceae bacterium
TCCTCCTCCGTCTCGCCGGGAAAACCGACAATAATGTCGGTGGAAAGAGCTAAATTTGGTTGATACGCCAGCAGCCTGGCCACTAATTGCAGATATTCTTCACGGCTGTATTTGCGGTTCATGCGCTTCAGCACCGGGTTGGCGCCGGATTGCAGCGGCAGATGCAGATGCGGGCAGAGGCTGGGCAAGTCATGGAAACATCGCATTAAATCGTCAGACAGATCTTTCGGGTGCGAAGTGGTAAAGCGCAGGCGGCGCAAGCCGGGCAGGGTGGCGACATCGCGCAGCAAATCGGCGAAACGGTAGCCGTATTTGCCAACCGTATTAGCGACACCGTAGGAGTTAACATTTTGCCCCAAAAGAGTGATTTCCCGGACGCCGCTGGCGACAAGCGTACGGACTTCGGCCAGAATATCGGCAGATTGCCGCGATACCTCGCGGCCACGGGTGTGGGGCACGACACAGTAGGCGCAAAAATTGTCGCAACCCTGCATGATAGTGACAAAGCGCGAGACGGCGCCGCCGTCCGCCAGTGCCGTCACGTCGGGAAGGAAAGATGGTATCTGGTACGACGAATCGAGGGCGTCGGCAACGAGGCCTGGCGTTTTGCGCGCCGCTTCAATCAACTCGGCAATCTGATAGATTTGCTGCGTGCCAATCAGCAGGTCGATAATCGGCACTTTCTGCCGCAGAGTGGCGCCATACTGCTGGGCCACACAACCGGCCACCACTATAATAATGTCAGGTTTGGCGATTTTTAATGGGCGCAAGGCGCCAAGTAGACTGACGACCTTATGCTCGGCCTTGGCGCGGATGGAGCAGGTATTGGCGATGATAATATCGGCTGTCACCGCTGAAAAGCATTGTTCATAACCTGCCTGACGCAGTAACTGTGCCATGATCTCGCTGTCGCGTTCGTTCATCTGACAGCCGAATGTTTTTATATAAAATCGAAACATATTATTGGTAATAGGAGAAAATCACGAGATAAGCGTGGCGGAGATACTGGTGAGCAGAGAAAAAACCTCTCTTTCTCGTTCCGCTGGATAGCGAAGCAATGTTCCATGGGCTGTCACCGTATCCCGCGACAGCACGGCCAGATTGTCATAACCTTCGAGGATATTTTTCAGCCAGAAAAAACGGCTGGGGGCGATACGCAGATAGAGTACCCGCAAACATGGGGACGAAAACGGAGCAGGGGAGGGCGCTATCATTTTATACGGAAATGCTGGCGTTGGCCTGGACGAAACAGTGGCGGTTCGCTTCGAGCAGCGGCTCGGCCACTTCGGCGAGAAACTCCAGGGTCTGAGACGAAGCCCGTCCGGTAAAGGATGGGAAATCGTTCATGATTTTCTCGAGTTCCCCTATGGTAAAGGGGAAACGGTTGTCTTCGGCCAGACGCATAAGCAGGTCGTTTTCTTTGCCGCTTTCCTTGATTTCCCTGCCAACGGTAACGGAATGTTCTTTGATGATCTCGTGCATTTCCTGACGGCTCTCGCCTCTTTCGACCGCCATCATCAACAGCTTTTCCGTAGCCATAAACGGCAGTTCGGCCTTGAGATGGCGCTCTATTTGTTTCGGATAAACAACCATATCTGATGTAATATTGATAAAAAGCTTTAATATGGCGTCACAGAGCAGAAATGCCTGGGGGATATCCATGCGGCGAATTGCCGAATCATCGAGCGTCCGCTCAAACCACTGGTTGGCGTAGGTGGCGGCGAAATTCTGCGGTATATTGATCAGCTTGCGGGCCAGGGCGGTCATGCGTTCGCTGCGCATCGGGTTGCGCTTGTAGGCCATAGCCGAGGAACCGGTCTGATTTTTCTCAAACGGCTCCTCGAGCTCTTTAAAGCTCTGTAAAATACGCATGTCGTTCGCGAATTTTGAAGCCGACTCGGCCAGCCCCGAAAGCGTCGACAAAAACTGCGCGTCGATTTTTCTCGAATAGGTCTGCCCCGACACCGGAATAAGGCTCCCAAAGCCCATTTCCTCCGCTATGGCTTTATCCAGCGCTTTAACCTTTTCGTGGTCGCCCTCAAAAAGCTCTAAAAAGCTGGCCTGTGTGCCGGTCGTACCCTTAGAACCCAAAAACGCGAGCTGCGACAAACGATATTCAAGCTCGGTAAAATCCATATAAAACTCATTCAGCCAAAGGCAGGCGCGTTTCCCAACGGTTGTGAGCTGCGCTGGCTGCAGGTGGGTATATCCCAGGCACGGCATATCTTTATATTTAAGCGCGAATTCCGAGAGCAGCGAGAGCACGCCGACCAGCTTGTCCCTCACGAGCGACGCCGCTTCCCTCAAAATTATCAGATCGGTGTTGTCCCCCACATAGCAGGAGGTCGCGCCCAGGTGGATTATTGGCTTTGCCGCCGGGCACTGCTCCCCATAGGCATAAACATGCGCCATTACGTCGTGGCGCACCAGCTTTTCCCGCTCGTTCGCCGTCTCATAATTGATATCGTCCGCGTGGTTCGTCATCTGGCTTATCTGCTCGTCAGTTATCTCCAATCCAAGCTTTTTCTCTGCTTTCGCAAGGGCGATCCAAAGCTTTCGCCAGGTTCTGAATTTATAATCGTTTGAAAAAAGATACTGCATCTCGCCGCTCGCGTAACGCGATGAAAACGGCGACTCATATTTTGAACTCAACCGGCGTCCCTCCTTTATTATCTGCCAAGCAGCTTTTCCGCAGAAGCAATTTTAACCGCTACGCAGAATATCTCCGCAGCCTGTTCCAGTTCCTCGATAGGCGGAACAGTCGGCGCTATGCGTATATTGCGGTCACGCGGGTCTTTTCCATAAGGGTAGGTCGCGCCCGCCGGAGTAAGCACAACGCCCGCGTCGGCGCACAAACCGGCCACTCTTTTCGCGCAGCCCTCCATAACGTCCACGCTCATGAAATAACCGCCCTTGGGCTCAGTCCAGCTTATAAGCCCGTTTCCCCCGAATTCCCGGGTGAAAAGCCCATAAAGCAACTCAAATTTCGGGCGGATAATCGCGGCGTGGCGCTTCATGTGCGCTTTTACCACATCTATATCGGGAAAACGGCGCGCGTGGCGCAGCTGGTTGATTTTATCATGGCCAATGGTCTGTATAAACAGCCGCTTTTTGATATGCCGGATATTTTCATCGCCCGCCGCGACCGCTGAAACCCCCGCGCCCGCAAAAGAGATTTTTGAGGTAGACGCGAACTGAATCACCATCTCGGGATTGCCCGCCTCTAAACATGCCTTAAAAATCGGAAGCAGCGGTTCCGAGGTGTCATAAAGATCATGCATACAGTAAGCGTTGTCCCAGAAAACCCTGAAATCCTTCGCCGCCGGCTTTAACGACGCGATACGCCGAACCGTCTCGTCCGAATAGACGCAGCCGTCGGGATTTGAATATTTAGGAACGCACCACATCCCCTTGACCGACCCGTCCGCCGCCAACTTTTCCACCGCGTCCATATCCGGGCCATTAGGCGTCATTTCCACATTAATCATTTCAATGCCGAAATATTCGCATACCGAAAAATGGCGGTCGTAGCCCGGCACCGGACAAATAAACTTGATCTTACCCTGTTTTGCCCAAGGCTCACAGCCCGGCATACCCACTGACATCGCCTGCGCGAACACATCGAACATCAAATTGAGTGAAGAGTTGCCTCCCACAAGGACGTTCTCTGCCGGCAACTCCAAAATCCGCGCGAAGAGATTTTTAATTTCCGGCAGACCCTCGGGCATACCGTAATTGCGCGTGTCTGTACCGTCCCCTGACTTCACGCCGGATTCTTCGCTGACATTTACCAGCATATCGCCGCATAAATCCAGTTGGCTTACGCTTGGCTTGCCTCTGGACATATCCAGCTTTAAGCCTTTAGCTTTATAAGCCGCGTGTTTTTCAAGATTTTCGCTGAGCATGAGCCTAAGCTGCTCTTTGGATAATAATGCCATGAACCTGTGTCCTCCTCAAATTTGCGCTTTGTCATCCAGTCCTAACACCGGATGACTATATAATCGTGTAACCTTGTCAATTCTAATATAGTTTATGTCTGTTTTCAAGTTTTTTTCGCGTAAGGAATCAAAAAAATCAATTTCAAGACACAAAGCCGGGCCGTTTAAAATAAGGCTCGGCTTTGTGTATGCTTTTGTGTATGCTATAGATCATTAATACCGATTGTCAAATATCCGTGTAGATTTCTTCTCGCTGCGAGGGAGTTCTCCCAGCTTGACCGCCTTTGCGTCGGGAAAAATCCCGATTTTTTCTTTAAACAGGGTCTCCACCGTTTTTTCGAGCTCCCTCAGCTTAAGTTCAATTTCCGCAGTAGTTTCAAAAAACAGGGTCAAAATATCCTTCCCGTTCAAATGATCAATCATAATCTGATATTCGCTGCTTACACCGTCCACCTCCGCGAGCAGCTCATCCACCCGGCTGGGATAAATAATAGCTCCTTTAACCTTGACCATATCGTCCGACCGGCCGATAATCGTCGCGATACGCGGATAATCAAGACCGCATTCGCATTTTCCGGGCACTTCTTTTGTCAAATCATGCGTGCGGTAACGAATGAGCGGCGCGCCTTCCTTTTGCAGCGTGGTGATTACAAGCTCCCCGCTTTCACCTTCACGAACCGCTTTCCCGGTTTTGGGATCAATAATCTCATAATAAAGAAAATCGGTCCACATATGCATGCCGCACTCATGCTTGCAGCTCATGCCGATGCCGGGTCCGTATATTTCGGTCAGTCCATAGATATCGTAAAGCTCGACACCCAGCTCCTCCGCGATGCGCCGGCGCATTTTCTCGCCCCACCGCTCCGAGCCGATCACGCCTTTTTTCAGGCAGATGCTGTCCTTTACCCCCCGCCGCGCGATTTCCTCCGCAAGCAAAAGCGCATAAGAAGAGGTAGCGCAAAGCACTGTGGATTTTAAATCCATCATCATTTTAATCTGCTTGTCGGTGTTTCCCGGCCCCATCGGCACTGCCATCGCCCCTAAAAGCTCCGCGCCAGCCTGAAAGCCTATGCCTGCCGTCCACAGTCCGTAGCCAGGCGTGATATGCACCCGGTCGCGCGCCGTAATCCCCGCCGTTTCGTAACAGCGCGCGAACATAACCGCCCAGTCTTCTACATCCTTTTTGGTGTAAGGAATAATTACCGGCGTACCGGTCGTACCCGACGAGGAATGTATGCGTACGATTTCTTCCTCCGGCACAGCCGCAAGCCCAAGCGGATACGCTTCGCGGAGATCATCCTTATCGGTGAACGGAAGCTTTTCAAAATCCTCTATGGAATTAACATCCTCGGGGCTTATACCCGCAAACCGTTTTTTATAGAATTCCCCGTTCATAGCGTGCCGCATTGACTGTTTTATCTTTTCGAGTATTTCATTTGTCATCTTCATTTTGTTCACCCTTTCCCATCTCCGCGCCTGTGCGCAGTGCTTGTATATTCATCTCAAGAAAACGCGCGGGAACGCGTTCCTTAATAATCTGCTCCAGTTCCTTTATATCAAATGGCAGCGCGCCGCAAACAGCCGCAGCCCCCAATAACGCCACATTGACGGCCTTCGCACCACCAATACGCCGGATGATTTCCTCACCGTTTAGAATGACTGCCGTATGCCCGCTTTTTTTAAGATACTCTATCATTTCTCCCGCGTCGTAATTTTGTGCACTCAGTGCGCTCATAACAGGCGGAACCGCGCGGTCACAGACGATAATCACGCCGTCCGGTTTCAAAAAAGGCAGAACCCTGACCGCCTCGCCCGGCTCAAACGCTATTACGGTATCCGCCTTGCCCTGCGGAATCAGCGGAGAATGGATTTTTTCTCCCATGCGTACATGGCTTGTCACACTGCCGCCCCGCTGAGCCATGCCTATAGTTTCGGTTCCGCGAACCTCAAAGCCTTTTTTTATGGCCGCCGCGCCTATCAGCCGGGACATCAGCACGGTGCCCTGTCCCCCAACTCCGGCAATCAAACAGCTCAGCATTTTTCTCCGCCCCCAATCGCACCAAACGCGCAGACATTTTTACATAGTCCGCAGCCCGTGCAAAGCGCCTGGTCAATAAAGGCCTTTTTCCCGCGCATTGAAATCGCCGGACAGCCGAGCTGTCTTATACAAGCCTTACATCCCGTACAGCGCTCTTCATCTACACAGCAGGCGGATCCGCCCTTGCTTACAGCAATGCACGGCCCTTCAAAAAGCAGCACGCGCACACCCTTTTCATCTAAAACGCTTTTCACTGCTTTTATACACGTATTCAGATCAAATGCGTCGGCACGGACTATTTTAGAAACACCCGCCGCTTTTACCAGCTCGTAAATGCTCACCTTTTCGGCGGCGCTGCCGTCCGCCGAAATACCCATGCCGGGATGCGGCTGGTTACCGGTCATTGCCGTAGTCGAATTATCCAAAATAACGATAATCACATCCGACCGGTTATAAACCGCGTTGATAAGCCCCGGGATTCCGGTATGAAAAAAGGTGGAATCCCCGATAAACGCAAAATTCAGCGTATCCAGCTCAATGCGGTTAAGCCCCTGCGCCACCGTGATACCCGCGCCCATGCAAAGGCAGGTATCCACCATGTCAAGCGGCATAGCGTTGCCCAGCGTATAACAGCCTATATCGCCGGAATAAACCGCTTTTTTACCCTTTGTCGCCTGCTTTACCGCGTAAAACGAGCCTCGGTGCGGACAGCCGGCGCAAAGCACCGGCGGACGCACCGGAAGCTTTGGCAGCGGCTTTTCCTCCTGCGGCTGCGGCAACGCTTCGCCAAAAAACGCGCGTACGCTTTTCGATACCTCATCCACGGTATTTTCTCCCGCGCAGGGCATATCGCGTGACAGCTTGCCGCGTATTTTTACGTTCAGACGGTGAATGCCGCAGAGAAAGATAAGCTCCCGTTCAATCACCGGATCCAGCTCTTCGGCAACCAGCACCTCGTCTAGATCTTTTAAAAACTCCAGTGCCAATTTCCCGGGAAATGGAACCGTCGCGATTTTAAGCAGCTTATATTCAGATGCAACCTCACCCAGCGCCTCTTTTACATAGGTATAGCTGACGCCGCCTGTCGCAATCCCCTTATTTCCGGTTCCTGTGAGATTATTAAACCGGTAAGAGGAAAACTCATCGGCCAGTTCTCTTAGAGACACTTCAATTTTAATGTGGTTTGTATAGGTAAGCCTTGGAAAAATCACCCACCGACCCGAATCCTTTTTGAACCCCTCCGGCGGTGTTCTCGGCAAATCCGGGAGGATTTCCACCGACGCGTAGCTGTGGCATACCCTTGTAGTCGGACGCAAAATAACCGGACGCCCGATTTTTTCCGAATATTCGAACGCGTCCGAGGTCATCAGATACGCCTCCTCAGGCGTGGAAGGGTCGAAAACCGGGATTTTGGAAAAAATCCCGAAATGTCTTGTGTCCTGCTCGGTTTGGGAAGAAATCGGCCCGGGATCATCCGCAACTGCTAAAACCATGCCGCCCTTTATACCCACATAGCCAAGGCTCATAAGCGGGTCGGACGCCACATTCAGGCCCACCTGTTTCATGGTAACCATCACCCGCGCGCCTGCGTAAGCGGCTCCCGCCGCAACTTCAAGCGCGGATTTTTCATTGACCGACCATTCGACATAAATCCGGCTATCCTTTTGCTTTGCCACCGTCTCCAGTATCTCGGTGGAGGGCGTGCCGGGGTAACCGGTCACGACCGAAACCCCAGCGCGAAGCGCGCCAAGCGCGATTGCTTCGTTACCCATAAGCAGTTTTTTCTCCATATTTTAACCCTTCGCTTTCGCTTGCTTTTTATTTGACAGCATAAGCAAAATGACCATAAGCGCACCGGCCGCCGCCAAAACTGTAAGCACGAAAAACTTCGCCGTCATATTTCCAACCAAACCGACGAGCATCGGGAAGAATAGTGCCGAAAGCGCGAACCCAACCATGACCGCACCGTAATTCGAACCGACGTTTTTAATCCCGAAATAATCGGCGGTGATAAGCGGATAAATCCCCGAATAGCCGCCATAGCAAAACGCGATAACCGCGATGGCCGCCATAAACGGAATACCGCCCGCGTAGCAGAGCACCAGTGTGGAGACCATTGTCGCGAGCAGAATCGAGAGCGCTGCCCTTTCTCTGCCTATCTTATCCGAAAGCAACGGCACAAGCAACCGACCCAAAGCGTTGGCTACGCCCGTTACCATCACGATGAGCGTTCCGACATCGGCAAGATTACGCTCCTCCGCAAAGGTTTTAAACGAAGGATTGAGGATGAAATAAGCCGCTGTACCCAGCATAAGTGACAGTGTAATATAATAAAACTGTTTTGTTTTTAAAATCTGCCCTGTGGTATACTGCTTTTTCTTCATAAGCAGCTCGGACGCGGGCGACGCCGCCTGCCCAGAATCGTCCGGAAGCTTTATAAAATAGAACAGTGCGACGACCACGACAAAAAACGCGGCGGCCAAAATTCTGAAGGTGTTTATTACCTCATAAGCTTTTATAAGAGCTTCTATCAGAGGCGCGAACAGCACGGTGGAAAATCCGAACGCGCAAACGCTGATGCCGGTCGCGAGTCCCCTTTTCTTCGGGAACCATTTCTGCGCGCAGGAAATAATCGCGTTATACGCCATGCCGACGCCGAATCCGCCTACAATGCCGTAGGTGATGTAAATAAGATACGCCGCGCCGGAGGGAATAAATGAGGTTGCCAGCATCCCGGCTGAGAGCAGCAGTCCCCCGGCCAGAACTATTTTGGATGTCCCGGTTTTAACCTGAAGCTTGCCGCCGATTAAAATGCCTAAAACAAAACAGCAAAGCATAAACGAGGAGGTAAGCTTAACATTTTCTATCCCCCATGAGAACCGCTCACTGACCGGTGTGACAAAAACGCTCCACACATAAATGATACCCAAAAAAAGCTGCAATATAGAACCCGTAACCAACACCAGAACTCCTCGATTTCCTGACTTTGACATGATTTCCGCCCCTCTCTTTTTGCTCAAAATAAAAACACCCATCCAAAACAGTAATGTTAAGGACGAGTGATTAATAACCCGCGGTGCCACCTTAATTCGCAGAAAATCTGCCTTTTGCGGAATACCAGCATATTCCTCAGCCTTCACGCGGCCTCAACGTCATGGAATACTCGGCCGTAAATCCGGCCTTTGACCATGCCCTTGGCGGCCCATTTAACGCGTCGTCTCATACAGGGATTTCAGCGCCCCCCGCTCTCTTTGATGCCGTATCGCGTTTTTACCTCCGCCTCGACGGTTTGGATGGATATCCTATTCGATTTGGAAAAAGTATAATACATATTTTTCAGTTTGTCAATAATTATATTTTGAATTGCCCACGCCTAAAAACACTTGGCACGGTGTTTCTGATCCCATGTCCCGCTCATATGGGACGCTCCGCTCAAGAGTGGGTCATTATATACTATCCGCCTGAAGTTTTGTGCGATATACCTAGTTTTAACTCCATTTTTTTACTGGATGAATCAAATATCCATAATAAAAACTCTTTTATCCATGTAAAATTCTCCTCAGAGGTATATAATTATAATGTGTTTTGCGCTTTAGGTCTTGTTTTTTATTGTTTGACATAAAGCGCTATCAAACGCTCTTGCATAAGGTATGTTTTATGATAAGGAGGTGTGGTTTCGCCCGGCAAGAGACATCCAAACAAAAACAGAGATAGAAAAGGTTTAGAAAGGAACATGGAACATTTATGAAAAAGTTAGTCGCGATTCTTCTGGTTGTGTCATTTGTCATTTTCGCCGTACCATTTTCTAGCAGCGCTCTCAACGGCACAGCCGAATACACTCCGGCCGAAAGCAATATCTCGGGGAAATACTGGGTCTCGGCAGAGGCGGACAGCGGCGACGCCGCCGCCGCCATTGACGGCGACTCGGCCACCGCGTGGGTTCCGATTTCCCTGCCCGCGGCTCTGACGGTCGATCTCGGAGGAACATACGACGCGGTTCGCAAGGTAAAAGTCATATTTGCGGACAGCCTGTCGGTCAACAAGTATAAGCTTGAAGGATCGAATGACGGACAAACCTGGACCGTTCTTTCCGACCGGTCCGCCAACACCATCGCCGGCGGTATCTTCACCGATATCTTCGCATTTGAGGGCCTTCGTTATGTCCGCCTGACCCTGACTGCCGGAGGTGCCGGAGTAGGCGAGCTTCAGGTCATCAACTATCTGCGCAAGGACATGGACAACGGCTCGGACGTTTCCGGTTTCACCACAACCGATACATATTACTACAATGTGAACAACGATCCTCCCGCGCCGGACGGAATCCGCGGCGGTTCTCTTACCCCTGACAGCATGGAAACCGGCAACAACTTCTTTGGCCTGACCAAAGACATGGGCTGGGATACCATACGCATGCGCATCTGGAACGAGCCCAGAAGCGAAGGCAGTGACAGCAAAACAGCGGCAATCGGAAACGATCAGAATGTCACCACCAACTGCTCGCCGGCTTCTACCCTAACACAGGCCAAATACATTGCCGGTGCGGGGCAGAACGTCGCCATCGACTTCCACTATTCCGACAGCTGGTCCGACCCGCAGAATCAGCCCAAGCCCTACGCCTGGGCCGAGCTGCCATTTGACGAGCTTATTGAGGCCACCCACGACTTCACCTACGATATGATAAAGGATCTCATTGATCAGGGCACCACTCCGACTATCGTCGCTTTGGGCAACGAGATCACCAACGGCATGATGTGGGGCAGCGAATATGAGCTTGTCAATCCTTACGCCCATTTCCATAGTTACTGGAGAAGATACCTTCGCGACAACCCGGACGCTCCCGAAGGCGGCGGCGTAAAATGGGTTAAATATGAAGAGGCAGGCGGAAATAAGAATTCCCCGGAATATGCGGAATTCATGGATTCGGTCGAAAACCTCGCCCTGCTTGTAGACGCCGGCAACCGCGCGATCCAAGAGCTCAACGAGGAATATGACCTCAACATCCTGACCGAAATGCACTTCGCGTTCAACGTGTTTGAGCAGCCTTCCACCGGCAAGGTCGCTATGGATCCGGACGAAGTCTTCGAAAAGGTCACCACCCTTGTGGGCGGACTTGCCGACAGCCTCACCGCAAAAGCCGGCATGGTCGACCGCATCGGCGTTTCCTACTATCCCGACTGGCACGGCACCTACGATCAGGTACAAAGGAACGTTGTGGAGCTTTCCAAGATGCTGCCCGGCGTACTGTTCAACATCGCTGAATGCTCCCCGAAAGCCAGCGGCACTGTCACCGACTGGATGGCAGACCCCAACCATATCCCCGAAGGCAGCCCGGACGGAACCTCCTTCCGCTATACCGTCCAGTCGCAGGGCGACGACGGCATTGATATCATGAAGACCATCAACGACGTGCCGAACAACGTCGGCCAGGGCGTGTGGCCCTGGAACGGCTCCAGTGTTTATCAAGTCAGACCCGGCGGCGGCCGTACCGGTCCGGCCACTCTGCAAGCCTCCTTCAAATCCTGGAACGACGCGTTTGCCAAAAACGTGCTCGAAAGCGATTTCGGCTTTGTAACCAAGATCGGCACCCCCATAACCCTTCCCGCCACGATCAAGAGCCTGGATGTCGCCACCGGCGCTATCACCAACGTTCCGGTCGTGTGGGACAGCTTTGACAATTCCGTGTTTACAAACGGCGGCAGCATCACCGTTTCTGGTACTGCCGACGTCACCGTTCCGGAAGAGGGACGCGGCAAAGAGATGACCGCAGTCACCGCCACGCTCAAGGTTCTCACCCGCGTGGAAGAAAGTGACAAAAACCTCACTTTCTCCTCTGGCTGGGGCCTCCGCGCCCAGATCGGCAAATTCTCGGGACATCTCGCGAAGCAAGCCTCCAAGGTCGGCGAAAGCATGAGCTTTACCTTCGAGGGCGATTCCTTTGCCGTCATAGGCTACAGATCTTATTCTCAGGGCATGTTCGATATTTATGTCGACGGAGTTAAATCCGGCGAAACGGTCGACCTTTATCAGCCTGTTGTTGACTCCTCGTTCCAGCAGACTGTCGCCTCAAGGGATGTTCCCTACGGCGTGCATACTGTCACGCTGGTGGTCACAGGCAGAAACGAAAGATCGATCGGCAGCAACGTATATGTCGACGCAATTGATCTCGGCGGTAAGTTTGTACAGTCCAGCCAATTGGTTGACGATCAGGTTATTGTACAAAGTGGCGATCCTATCGAAATTGATGTTTTGGCGAATGACCTTGTCACGGGAGACGTCTCAATAGATACTCCTCCGGCAAGCGGCGACGTTCAGGTTGTGAACAATAAAATCACATTCACCCCGACCGAAATGAGCGTTAAGGATGATTCCTTCACCTACAAGGTAGGAAATGCAACAGCGACGGTGAAGTTGGTCTATGCCGACACTATCCGCTATGAAGAGACATTCCAGACAGTCGTCAAGAATGGCAGCTGGCAGACATTCGGTTTAGACGCCTTTTCGGGCAAAAGCGCGCTGCGCTCGAGCGTAAAAGACGATACAATTACAGTGAAGTTCTACGGCACTGGAATTGATATCATCGGCTACAAGTCATGGTCCAGGGGTATTGTCGACATCACCGTAGGCGGTGTAACAACGCCGGTTGATACTTTTGACATGACCTACGACCAAACCTATGGTGAATCCATCTACAGCGTTTCCGGCCTTGCTCAGGGCGTCGAGCATACTCTGACAATCAGGGTTACCGGCGACAGATTTTTCCTGGCCAGCGGCAACGCCATCGACATCGACGCGTTTGTAGTACACAAGTAAGAGCGGATTTTATATCTGCCTATATACCTCCTGTTTTAAGATACTAAAACACAGCAAAAGAGCAGACCGGCTTATGCCGGCCTGCTCAGACTGTCAAAGAACCCCG
>DOZQ01000016.1:0-4678 GCA_003517915.1 Oscillospiraceae bacterium
CGTCATGTTACCATTACATCATACTCCTATGTTCATGTATCAACACTAAATCTGATTATAAAGATTACCCTCAGTTTAATAACAGAAATGCTTCCTTAAAAAATACTGAATATAATTATAACATGATTTAAGCGCTTAATCAATAAAAAATTATCGGTTTTTAAATATTGCGGATGGTAAGATTAATTGCCGCACCCAGATAAGTGCGGCAATTAATCCAACGAATCATTCCTTACCTAAATTGGCTATAATCACTTGTGCATTGCCGGAACAATCTTGTGTTTACCAAGATATAAATCTCTGATTTCGTTATAATTGCGCTCAAAACACTCAATTGCCACCGGGCTGAACCATCTGCCCTTATACTCACGAATTTTATCGACCGCACGGTCAAAGGCATTACCTGAACGCCTTAAATCTATTGCTTTATCCAATACGTCAATAAGTGCGCACAGTTGAGCCAACAGAGGAATATCGTCACCGCTGATCCCGAAAGGATATCCGCTGCCGTCATGCCGCTCGTGATGATACAGCCCCATATCCAGCGCGATTTGTTTTTCGCCTTCTTCTTCAAATAATACGCAGGCGTAGCGGTTCAGTATGTTTCCTGTTTGTTCGGGGTGGCAAAATATTGTCTCGGCTTCATCTGTGTCCTGCGGAGAGTTTTTGTCATATATCTTGTCTTGCAGAAAACACAGCCCGATATCGTGATAGCAGCCTCCGTTGCAAATCGCCATATAAACCGCATCGGAGGAAAGGCTGTATATCTCAGATAACTCTTTTTTAAAGGAGTTTGCCAGAGTCGCTGTCACCAGTCCGACATGGACTGAGTGAGCGCGTATTTTTTTATTCAAGCTCAAGTAAGTTTTATCGAATTCGTCTTTTTGTGCATAAAGTACCAAATCGTTTATAACCATGTTGTTGTCTCCCATTTCTGAGTCTATTTATAATTTTTTTTATGCTTGCCAACATAAGGATTCCTCCGCTTTATTAAAATCACGGTCACGAGTGTCAGAGTGCCGGCAATCAATAAGACTATCCACAAAACAAGATTGACGCCGTCGCCAGTTCGGGGCGTATCGCCGGGATAATCCTGTCCCCTATAGGTGTTGACCAAATCGTATCCGTTTACCACGAGGGAATATCTCGGAACATTTTCCTCGGAGATGGTGTAGTTTATGATATTGCCGCTCTCGTCATATTTAGGCACGTATGCCGCCCAGCGCCATCCGTCCGCCGCCGTGATCCTTACCCTTCTTACGATATTATCACCGTTTTTAATGAGCACGGTAATACTTTGTGGGCGCTCGTTTTCCGGCTCACTGCCAAAATTCCATGTTTTACTGCCTTCCAGCAAAATATTATCGGTATTTTGAGTCGTGCTGTTATGGATGTTGGTAATGTTGTAGCCACTTATAAATGCCGCGTAATTATCTATTTTATCCTCTTTCAATGTGTATTTGATCTCAGAGCCGTCGGCGCGGAATTTTGGCAGCTTAAATGCCCATCTCCAGTCCGACTCCTCGGATATCTCGGCGCTGGCCACAGTTCTATCTCCGTCCATAACATAGACTGTTATGGATTTAGGGCGCATCGAATATGGGTTGTCACCGTGTTCCCAAGTCTTTTTGCCGCTTATGAGAACATCATCACCGCCGGGCAACACGGCATCAAAGGCATTGGTAACAATAAATCCGTTTTTGGCGTCGCCGGATACGGTTTTTGTATAATCATCGGAAACATCGGTTTCATCCACTGTCCATACCGGGCCTTTTTCGAGTTCCGTCCAAGTGTAAATCCAGCCGTTTTCTTCACTGAGGACAACGGGATCTCCGTATGCGGCTCCATCTCTGTAAAGCTGTATGCTTACGCTGTCAGGCTGAAGGGAGTTTAGACCTACCCATTCCTTTTGAACGCTGATATTTACAGTATCGGATCCGCCGTAATCGTTGGTGAAAACGGCAATTTCAGAAAAGGCTCCCCCCGAATAATTCACTGAGGTTACCTTAAGCACGCCGTCCGATTCCGCGACAGTGACCACCGCAGTGTAAACGGTCTCATCATAGGTTACCTCGGCAAAGCCGTTTACCTCGCTGATTTCATACGTGAAGATGCCGGGCGTGGCATAGATAATATCACCGAAACTGGCCTCACCCTCACCGGCGACGGTAATCTGCGAATTTGCCGGCATGGGAACGCCGGGAGCGGAGCTCAGTTTAAATGTAAAAACATCCTCTGCTTCGGGACGCTGGCCGGTGATGCGCTTTTGAACCTTCAGCGGCGCGGAGGTTACCGGTTTTACCAATGTGTTTGTGATGTTATTTCCGGTTACCTCGCTTACAAAACCCGGAACCGGGACTTCTCTGAGTGTGTAGCGGATTTCACCGCCAGCGGCGTTATATTTCGGGGAGTAAAAACGGTAAAGCCATTTGCCGTCACTGTCTGCTCGAACTGTAGCGGTTTGAACCGCTTCGCCGTTTGCAAGCAGCTCGACGATGATATACTCCGGATATTCCGAGGAGAGCCCTCCGGCCATATCCCAGGTCTTTTCACCCTCAATTACTGTTAGTACCGGGCCGATGTAGGTGTTTGTATAGATCACGTCGATATCCGGCTCACAGGCCGTGCCTGCGCCGTTTACCGCCGAGGTTTGGATATATCCATACGCGAAGGGATCCTCCTCGGTAATCGAATAGGTGTCGCCGGAGTTCAGCTCAAAGGTTTTGCTTTCGCCGGCTTTCAGCTTAAATAATTCAGGATCGCCGCCGTTTATACTTATATAAAAGTTGAATTCGCGGTCTATTTCACTCTCGGGAATCTCGCCCAAAACGAGTTTTTTCACGGTTATATTGATCTTTTTAGGCTCGGGAGTACCGTAGGTATTGGTAAAATTCGCTTTAGCGGCGGTATCCAGCGTTATGCTGCCGCTGGAATTTTCGCTCGTCAGTATGAAATCGGGATCGTTTGTTTCGGTGACGCTGTAATAAAGGCCCACCGGCAAATCCTCAAAAACCGCTGTCTGACCGCCTTTAAGGCGGATTTTATCCCCGCTTTTAACATTCAGGAATTCACCGTCTATCACACACGTATAGGTGCCGCCATCGCTGAATATCACTGTAAACTCAAATTCCTGCTCAGCGATCTCGGCTAAGGTTTCGTCGCTAAGCGTCAGCCCTTCCTGAATTTTGACGGTTTTGCTGATTATGAGATCCCCGCGCTCACGGCGATTATATGCTTCAACCGCGATTAAGGCCATGCCCTGCGCGTCGTCCGCCGTTATGGTGAACGGATACTCCATGATATCATCGCCGTCCGTATCTATGTCGTAGGTATAACCGTAGCCGGGGTCGGTTTCGACAAATTTATATGACCCGGAATTGAGATTTTCCACAGTGATCTTTCCGCTTATATTGGTGATATACACCCCGCTGAGCTGCTCCCAGCTTTCGCCTGAGCGTTTATAGAGGAAAAACGAGGCGTTCGCCACAGGGCGGGGGATTATGGCGCCCTCGGGCGTCTTTTCATACTTATGAAGAGTGACGGAGGTTTTAGCCACTGTGCCCCTGAAATCATTAGTACGCGACTGTGTAAAATCAGACCATGCGAAGACGGTCATAAAGGATGAAAGCACTATGACCGCCGTCAACACGGCACATAGAATCAGTGTTAATATTCGTTTTGTCAACATTTTAAAAGCCATGAGATTATTACCTCCGTGACTGTTTTACAGTAGGAAAATCGGTTTCATGTAAGGTTCAGCCAAAAGTCAAAGCGGCTTTGGCTTTTGGCTGAACCCCGCCATTTTCAGGGCGGGGAGTCAGGGGGTAGCAAGAATAAAGCTAAATAATATGATATATAGCA
The DNA here is from genome assembly GCA_003517915.1 of Oscillospiraceae bacterium. Taxonomy (GTDB): domain Bacteria; phylum Bacillota; class Clostridia; order Oscillospirales; family Acutalibacteraceae; genus UBA8129. The sequence goes on from DOZQ01000016.1 coordinate 3,862, forward strand.
AATAATTTGGCATTGCCCTGTCGGGTGATTATTATATCGTAATGGTAAATGTCATCTTTTTTATGGGATTAGTATTCAGTGTTACGATTCCCGTCAGTACTGTTGCCGTAGGTACACCCGAGTCAATAGCCAAAACACCGGTTGAGTCAAGTGTTACACCTGGAACACTTTCGCCAGTTAAGCGCCAAGTCACATTCTTAATTGGTATTTGTGTACCCGGTTCAAACGCATTAAGTTGATATTTGTTTCCGGGAATCAAAAAGAGAACGTTGCCAGGTCTATACTCGCCTTCAGAAATTTCCAACCATCTTTCTATGTCCATTTCCAGATTCTCTGTGCCAGTCGCTAATTTCTCAATGAGATCTTCGCCGTTGCCGGTAGCCCCTTGGTCTATAAGATCGAGATACTCAGTGGCGTTTGAAGCCTGAAGAATGACGTTGATGAAATAGGCGTAGTTGTCGTCCGGAGCTACTGTTTGTATTACTTCGTCCAGCAGCAGGTTGGTCGCTTCGCCGGACGGCAGCAACTTGCTCCAATATGCCCAGCCGTCCATATCCAGAATCCAGCGTCCGTCTGGTTCGGCGTCGTAGCTAGATTTGTCTGAAACATATTTCGCCATGGTAATGGGAGATTTATTAGGCATAGTCGATTTTGCCGTTGTCCCGTCGGGGAAGGTCTGCCCGTTGGTGTAGGTATAGTCACCCATGTCGCCTGTGCCTGGCTTATAGGGTTTGTCCTTGCCGCTCATTACCCACGAATAGTATTTGTGGGTTGCCAATTCGCAGTTGCCGTCAAATTCGCCAGATACGGCCGGAGG
>DOZQ01000016.1:4807-4948 GCA_003517915.1 Oscillospiraceae bacterium
TCCTTATTGGGGCCGCCGTTGAAATCGTCGTGCAAGACTACGTCGGGATCCGGGCCGCCTCTGAAGCGGTTGGTATAGTTTTGATTAAAGTTGGTCCAGGCGAATACTCCTCCCGTCAGAAGGGCGACGGTAAGAACAGCG
>DOZQ01000140.1:0-1016 GCA_003517915.1 Oscillospiraceae bacterium
ACCGCCATGGCGGGCACTCCTTTCTGATATTGGGTCTGTAATAATATTGATACAGAGGATTATTTCCCGTAATATTCGTCAAGAAATTCGTCCTTTATACGCTTGAGCTCACTTCTGGGCAGAATAGACAGCAACTTCCAGCCAATGGCAAGCGTATCTTCAATGGTACGGTTGGTCTCATAGCCCTGTGAAACATACTGCCGCTCAAATTCGTCGGCGAATTTGGCGTAAAGCTTGTCGATTTCTGTAAGGGCCGCCTCGCCCAATATAACCATAAGCTCCTTCGCGTCCTTGCCCCTGGCATAGGCGGAGAAAAGCTGGTTCATGGTACCAGAGTGGTCGGCGCGGGTTTTGCCCTTGCCGATGCCCTTATCCTTAAGCCGCGAAAGTGATGGCAGCACGTCTATGGGCGGCATGACGCCCTTACGGTTAAGCTCACGGCTGAGAATGATCTGACCTTCGGTAATATAACCTGTCAGGTCGGGGATAGGATGGGTCTTGTCATCCTCCGGCATACTTAAAATCGGGATCATGGTGATTGATCCGTTTTTGCCCTTGAGCCGCCCGGCGCGTTCATAAAGCGAGGCAAGGTCGGTGTACATATAGCCGGGATATCCCCGGCGGCTGGGGACTTCTTTTCGCGCGGCGGAAACCTCGCGCAGCGCATCGGCATAGTTGGTGATATCGGTCAGTATGACCAGCACGTGCATATCCTTCTCAAACGCCAGATATTCGGCCGCGGTCAGCGCCATACGCGGGGTCGCGATACGCTCGACCGGAGGGTCGTTGGCAAGGTTGATAAACAGCACCGTGCGGTCGATAGCGCCGGTTTCTTTAAAGCTCTCAATAAAATAGTTGCTTTCCTCAAACGTGATACCCATAGCGGCAAAAACCACCGCGAAAGGCTCCTTTGTTCCGCGAACAGCCGCCTGACGGGCAATCTGAGCGCCAAGCTGTGCGTGAGGCAAACCCGACGCGGAAAAGATAGGCAGCTTTTGTCCGCGCACGAGCGTATT
>DOZQ01000140.1:1048-4893 GCA_003517915.1 Oscillospiraceae bacterium
GGGACGCCGTTTATATCCATGCGTTTTTCGGGAATAAGCTCCGGCCCGCCGTCAATCGGACGACCCAGTCCGTCGAACACGCGGGACAGCATATCCTCAGACACGCCAAGCTCCATTGAACGCCCGATAAAACGAACCTTTGAGTTTGCGAGATTGATACCGGCGGAGCTTTCAAAAAGCTGTACAAGCGCGTTGGAGCCGTCCACCTCGAGCACCTTGCACCGGCGGATTTCACCGCTTGCAAGCTCTATTTCACCAAGCTCGTTATAAGCGACACCGCTTACCTCTTTGACCAGCATAAGAGGACCCGCGACCTCCTGAATGGTTCTGTATTCCTTAGGCATTACAGTTCCTCCTTCCGGCTCGCTTCGGCAATTTCATGATCCAGCGCCGCCAAAAGCGACTCATATTCCTCTTTGACCTTTGCCTGTTCCACATATTTCAGCCTGCCGATTCGCTCGCGCGAGGGCAACGCGGCAAGCTTTTCAATCGGAGCGCCGTTTTTCAGCGCCGCCGCCGCTTTGTCATAATAGGCCAGCACAGCCCGCATAAGCATCAGGATTTTTTCCAGCGACGCGTAGGTGTCCACTTCGTGGAACGCGTCCTGCTGCAAAAAGTCCTCTCTTATTGACCGCGTTCCCTCAAGCTTTAACCGGTCGGATGCGGAAAGGGCGTCCATACCCACCAGCTTGACGATTTCCTCCAGCTCGGATTCCTCCTGCAGCATCGCGAAAATACGCGCGCGCAGTACCGGCCAGTCGGGCGAGGCGTTCTTTTCAAACCAGCCGGACAAATCGTCGGAATAGAGCGAATAAGAAGTTAGCCAGTTGATGGCCGGAAAGTGGCGTTTATAGGCAAGGCCGGAATCCAGCCCCCAAAAGACCTTGACAATGCGCAGTGTTGCCTGTGAAACCGGCTCGGAGATATCTCCGCCGGGAGGTGAAACCGCGCCGATAACCGAAAGGGCGGCTTCTTTTTCTTCGCTGCCGTTTACCAGCACACGCCCAGCGCGCTCGTAAAACTGAGCCAAACGGCTGCCCAGATAAGCGGGATATCCTTCCTCGCCCGGCATTTCTTCAAGCCGGCCGGACATCTCGCGCAGAGCCTCGGCCCAGCGTGAGGTGGAATCCGCCATTAAAGCAACGCTGTAGCCCATATCCCTGAAATATTCGGCGATAGTGATTCCGGTGTAAACCGACGCTTCACGCGCCGCGACCGGCATATCGGAGGTGTTCGCGATGAGCACCGTGCGCTCCATAAGTGACGCGCCGGTGTTCGGATCCTTAAGCTCGGGGAATTCGCCCAAAACATCGGTCATTTCGTTGCCGCGCTCCCCGCAGCCGATATATACTATGATGTCAGCGCTTGCCCATTTGGCAAGCTGATGCTGCACGACCGTCTTGCCCGAGCCGAATGGGCCGGGGATAGCCGCGACGCCGCCCTTCGCTATGGGGAACATCAAATCGACGTTGCGCTGCCCGGTCAGCAGCGGCGCGCTTGGCGACAGCTTTTTCTTATATGGGCGGCCGACACGCACGGGCCAGCTCTGGGTCATGGTAAGCGCGGCTTCTTTTCCGCCGTCAAGGCTTATGGCGGCGATTTGCTGGTTGATGTTGTATGCGCCGCTTTTTATTTTTGTGAGCTTGCCGCTCATCCCGTTCGGCACCATAATTTTGTGCTTGACTATTTGGGTTTCCTGCACGGTACCCAAAATGTCGCCGCCGGTCACATGGTCACCCACAGCGGCGGTAGCTTCAAATTTCCAGGTTTTATTCATGTCAAGCGGCGGGATTTCAATCCCTCGCTTTAAGTTTGTGCCGGTTTTGCGCATAATTTCCTCAAGCGGCCGCTGAATCCCGTCGAAAATTGAACCGATAAGCCCCGGGCCCAGCGTGACACTCAGCGGTGCGCCGGTCGACTCGACCTTCTCGCCGGGCGCAAGACCGGAAGTTTCCTCATACACCTGAATCGAGGCTTTGTCCCCGTGCATTTCTATAATCTCGCCAATAAGATGCTCTTTCGATACACGCACGACGTCAAACATGTTGGCGTCACGCATGCCGGAGGCTATTACCAAAGGCCCGGCGATTTTCGTTATGATACCTGTGCTCATAAAACCATTCCTTTCAGGTTCTTGTCCGCTTCCCTTTGTTCGGCCTGACCAAACGGAAGTGAACAAGCAATCTCGCTAATATAGGCAAACAGAGCTTAATCACTTATTATATCCGACCCGACCGCGCGCTCGACCGATTGACTGACATGGCGCGCACCGATGCCGGTGTTGCCAAAAACGCCAAGAATCGGAATGACGGCGGGAGTTCTCTGGTCGGCGAGAGCGCTTATCTCCTCGGTCATGCCGGAAAAAAGCGCTTCGGTGATATAAATCACCGCGTAGTTTCCTCCCGCAAGCCGATGCAGAAGCTTTTTCGCCTCCCCTGAATCAGAAGTCTCATAGACCTCCAGCCCCAGCGCCAAAAAACCCTTTACACTGTCCGCGTCGCCGATGACCGCGACTTTAAGCATGTCCTCACCTCTTTAATAATCAGAATATAGCAGCATCAGCCCGTTTTGCGTACGTGGCCGCGTATCTCCTCTTCACCGATGCCGGCGCGTTTCGCCGAGATTACAATCCGCGCGGTTTTTATCTCGTTTCTCTTGCTGAGGATAAACGCGGCCAAAGCGGCTATGCCGAATGGATCGTATCTATATTCCGCGGCATAGCTCACTGCGGCGTTGTCACACCATTTTTCCAGCCCCGCCAAGGATGGGGCGGTTTCACGCATCGCGGCGGCCGCCTCAGCGTATGGGGTGTGCTCAATGTGTTCCGCAAGGATATCAGTCCCCTGAAGTGCGGCGGCAAGCAGCGCCTGCTTTTCGAGTGTGGGACAAGGCGCTATCGCCAGCTCAAGCAGCTGGCGCGGTTTTTTGGTTTTGGCTCCGCGCGCCGCTATGCGCAAATCGGCGGCGGCCACTATAATCTCGGCAAGCTTTTTCATAAAATCCTCGCCGGAGCCTTCGGCCAGTTCCAATGTGGCTTCCAGCATAGCGCGATCCAGCCGGATATCGGCAAACTGCCCGTCTCCCGTGTGGGCGAGCGCGTCAAACGCCTCGCTCGCGGCCTCACGCATGTAGGACGGAAGATGCTCGAAGCTCCTCTCGGACACAGCTTTTTTAAGCTCCGAAACCGGAGTGATACATGGAGAAAGCAACAGCCCATCATAGTCGGTTCCGGTGACGGTTCCCTTTAAAACCGCCTTATAATTGTGAAAGTCGTTCTCAACTATAAGCGCGGAAAAAGCGCCGAAATCAGGGGCGCATTCCCGGATAAGCGACCACAGGCGGTCGTTTTCGGCGCGCAGTGTGCCGTTCAGGTCGCCGGATTCGGTGTTCCAGCCCTTGTCGGCAAGCACCCTCAGCGCGTCCCCGGGGGTTTTCGCGGTGATCAGCCGGTCAATGTCAGCGCGCTGCAAAAGATAATTTTCGTTTGCCCTGATCCGGGCGACGGCAGTTACATAATTCATGTTGTCCACGGGAAATCCCCCCTTCCATGATTAAACGCTTTTACGAAAACAAAATGCCGACCACAGTATCCTCAAGCTGTTCCCTGCGGCTTTGCAGAAGCGAGGCAAATGTGCAGTTGATTTCAATTCCTTCGTAAACGAGCAAAAAGCCTCCTACCGGATCAATATGCGTCTGCCCGTCCTGCCTTAGTTTATAACCCTCCGGAAGTTCCTGATTTACCGCGCGCAGAAATCCCGACGGCATGCGCTTTTCGTCCAGCTCACTGAGCACCAGCCGCCCCTCACCCGGCATTGCGCCGGAAATTATAAGCTTTGATATAAGCT
>DOZQ01000140.1:4903-6827 GCA_003517915.1 Oscillospiraceae bacterium
TCCACAATGCTCCGCCTTAGGGAAAGCAGCGCGTTTCTGCCCGCCTGCACCCCCGCGCTCCCCGCGCTTCGGGTGATATCGGCGGCTCTGGCTTCTGCCTGCCGGATAACCTCCACGGCGGCAGCATTCGCCTCTTCAAGCGTTTTTTTAGTTTCAGCGCTAGCCTTTTCTCCGGCCTTACGCAGGATTTCGGCGGCCTGATTTTCGGCGTCGCTTATTATCTTTTCTTTGATTTTTTCAAGACCTGCCAATGCGGTCACTCCTTTCGTAGGTGTAAACGTAGCTAACGATTCCGCCTGACAGCGGAGCCGCTATAAGCATTGGCGGTTATTATGCAAAAGCGTCATAGCCCATAATCATGAGAATAGAAACAATCAGGCTGAGAATCGCGTAAAATTCAACAAGCGAGGTGGAAACAACCGCTTTTGAAGAATCATCCGGGCGCTTAGCGACAAGTGCCACGCCCGCCGCGGCGGTCTTACCCTGCGCGATTGCCGAAAGCATGCCGCCGAAGGCAATGGGAAGGGAGCCGACAAAGCAAAGCAGACCCTGCGTAAATGCTATATCCGCGCTGCCGCCCAAAACACCGATGCGGGTAAAGATGAAGACCGAGATGATAACGCCGTAAAGGCCCTGCGTACCGGGCAGAATCATAAGAATAAGCAGTTTGCCAAACTTCGAGGGATCCTCCGAAAGCACGCCGGCGCTGGCTCTCGCGGCAATGCCGACCCCCATGGCCGAGCCTATACAGGCGAAAAAGCTCGCGAATGCCGCTCCCATAAGTGCCCAAAAAATTCCTGAACTAAAGATTTCTGACATCGTTTTTTTCCTCCTTGAATCGAATATATTTGGTGTCTACATGAAACGGCTGGAATTTGCGGCCGCCGCCTTCGTAAAATTTAGAAAAGAATTCGACATATTGCAGTCGGATTGTATGAACATACGCGCCCAGCGCGTTTATAGCAAAATTGACCGCATGGCCGATGATAAATATAATGACAAAAGCTATGATCCCCACAATTCCGCCGCCGAACAGACTGCCTAGCAGATTCATGACCCCGGCGATTATACCTGTGGCAAGCCCCAGCGCCATCAGCCTTGAGTAAGAGAGCATGTCCGAAAGATAGCTTGAGATGTCATAAAGCCCGCCGAACGCCAAGCCCCCAATGATTTTGCCGCCTATACCCTTGCTTTTTCTGCCGGCGGTTAAGAAAATAAGTACTCCGCCCGCTATGGCCGCCCACTGTCCTATCGTCCCGACGAGCGGGATTCCAATCACGCCGCCGGCCAGCAGCATCACAAGCCCCAGTATAAACACATACCAAAGTCCCACGTCGAGCACCGCATCAAGCGGATGCCCCNNCCCTGACGGCAGAGCATGTAGAATTTGATACCCATGCCGACAAAAACCTGCAGCATGCCTACGACAATGCTGAACACCAAAAAGGTGATCGGATCCTGATCCGGGACAATAAGCGCGGGCATGGTAAAGGTCGAATTAAAAAACGTCTCGGCGATTACCGATATCATGTTGCCGAAAAAGCCGCCAAACACAAGACCCCATATTGTAGTGGAAATGCCGCAGAAGAAAAACATCTTGATGTTTTCCCTTTTGGCCTTTTCCATCTTGACCTTTAAAAGCATAATACCGGTGGCGATGGTCATTAAAAGCCCGTAGCCCGCATCCGAGAACATAATTCCGAACGAAAGGTAGAAAAACACCGCCATTATGGGTGAGGGGTCGACGTCGTCCTTGGCCGGCATGGAATACATCGCCGTAACCGAAGCTACCGGAGAGAAAAACGCCTTGTTTTCAAGGCACACCGGCGCGTCCTCGCCCGCTTCGGACATTTCGGCCGCCACCGGGTATTTTTCCTCAAGCTCATTCAAAATCGCCGGGGCATATTTTGCGGGGATATAGCCG
>DOZQ01000051.1 GCA_003517915.1 Oscillospiraceae bacterium
CTGCTGACTTGAAAACTTTGTTTTCAAGTGGTTTAGCTATATATGGCAAACTTTACGCGCTATGCGGTGCACTACGAAAACACGTAAAAGAGCCGGTGCGTGAAGTTTTTTGCATAACAAAAATAGCTGTATTTTATTATACAGCTATTATAAATGATTATCGGCCAATGTACAACCCCGCGTACGCTTTATTCCAGATCCTTTACTGCAGTCGTTAGCTGCGGGTCGTTTTCGTCGGTGAGGGTTAAAAAATTTTCTTTTTGCTCATCGGTTAGAATTACCTCCAGCTCGGGAGCGAGACCCTTTTCATTGAAATTTTTCCCGCTTGGCGGATTAAACAGCGCGACGGTCAGTTTAACCGCCGAGCCGTCGTCCAGTTCGTAGGTGCGCTGCATAACGCCTTTGCCGTAGCTGTTCTCGCCAACCAGTTTGCCTTTACCGTAATCTCTTATCGCGGCCGCGAACAGCTCGGAGGCGCTTGCGGTGCCCCCGTTTATCAGCACGTTCATCGGCAGATCAATTTCATTCTCATCAGAGGTGTAAAGCACCTCTTTATCGCCTCCCTTATAAACGGCCGAGACGATATCACCCTCGGGCAGCAAGATATCGAGCATCTTGGCAACAGAATCGAGCGTGCCGCCGCCGTTGTTGCGCAAATCAAACACAAGCCCCTTGGGCTTTTGTTCCCGCAGTGAGTCGAGGGCGTCTTCAAACTGATCGGGGGTATTGTCGTGAAATCCGGTGATTTTAATATATCCGACGCCGCCGATCATTCTGAAATAAACCGAAACCGATTCATATTCCTCACGCACTACGTCCATATCAATGTCTTTGCCATCTCTGCGAACGGTAAAGACACACCGGGTGCCGACCTCGCCCAGCAGCTTTAGATAAGCCTCGTCGTAACCTGTTTCCAGCACGTCGGTGTTTTCCACCTTGACAATAAGATCCCCCGCGGTGACGCCGGCCTTTTCGGCGGGAGAGTCGGGATTTACCGACTGAACGAGGACATAGCCGCTTTCATCCCGCATTATATTTATGCCTATGCCGACGTTTTTACCTTGGTTATTCTGCTTTTCCTTGGCGTAGGTATCGGCGTTCATATATTCCGAATATCTATCGCCCAGCCCGGCGATAAAGCCCGCCGCGATGCCGTCGGCAAGCGCCTGCTTATCCGCGTCCTTATAAAAATTTTCATCTATAAGGCGTTCAAAGGTTTTAATCTTGCTTTCGGTATCAGCTCCGCCCGCCAAATCGGGGAGCGAGGAGGAAAAGCCAAATCTGGTCACAACGGTCATGGTGATCGAAAAGGTCATTGCTGCCACCAGAATCATCAAGGCAACCGCTGTGCCGAGAGTCAATTTTTTGTTCATAAGTTCTGTTCTCCGTTCCGCCGACCCTCGGCGTTTTGATATAGTTAATATTATATAGTATTGCCTTATAAAAAGAAAATAAAAAGAGGCTGAAATTAAAGCTTTTCAACCTCTCTTTTTTTAACTCATAACCCGTTATGGATTTACATAATTTCGGGGATTAATTTTCACTCCGTTTTCACGAATCTCAAAATGCAGGTGCGGGCCGAAAGAAAATCCCGTATTTCCGATTCTGGCAATGGCCTGACCGGCTTTAACCTCCTGACCATGAGAAACCAAGATGCTGCTGCAGTGTGCGTAGAGCGTGGCGTAGGTTATTCCATTTACAGAGCCGTGATACACTACCAAATACTGCCCGTAAGAATAATGTCCCAAATCCACCGTCGTAACGGTTCCGCTACGCGCCGCGACAATCTCAGAGCCGTAGGTACCGCCTCCCGCCGCGATGTCAATGCCGTAATGGAAGCTGTTAGTCAAATCACGCCATCCGTAACCCGAAGAAATTTGGTGGATAGAAGGCACCGGCCATATAAACACACTGCCCACCGGGTCAGAGCCGCCCTGACTGCCGCCGCCCGAGCTCCCGCCTGAAGAACCGCCGCTTCCGCCAGAACCTCCTGAGCCTCCGTCTGAGCCGCCTGAATTGCCTCCGGATTCTCCTGAGCCGCCGGAATCATTTGAACCGCCGTCGCTTTCAGCGGGAGGGTCACCATTGTTATTGTTTTCTTCTTCCTGTGCTTTTTGCGCCTCGGCCTCCGCTATTCTTTGAGCTTCTTCTGCTTCAGCCTGCCGGCGGGCTTCCTCCGCTTTTATCGCCGCTTCAATGTCCGCCTGAATCCGGCGCTCCATCTCCGCGTCCGCTTCAATGGCTTTTTGGGTGGACATCTGCTTGGTTACAATTGCTTCAATAACGTCCTGTGAATCATAAATTTTAGTTTGAAGCGCCTGCTTTTGCTGATCCATCTCGTCACGCTTTGCTTTGACCTCGCTCAAATTCTCCTGCAAAGCCTGCTTATCGCTTTCAATGTCTATTATATTGGCGACCAGCTCGTCCATCAAATCGTTGTCGTGCTTTGAGACACTCTGCACCAGCTCCGCGCGGGCAAGGAAATCTCCAAAATCCTCCGCGCTCATAAGCACCTCAAGGCTGGTCATGTTTCCGGCTATATACATGGCACGCAGACGCTCTTTGAAAATTTCCTTGCGGTCGTCAAGATCATTCTCTTTGAGCAAGATATCCGCTTCTTTATTTTCTATGTCTGCGTCCAGATCGGCGATCTGGGATATATATGTATCGATCAGCTCCTGCGTGTCCTGCACATCCCGCATGAGCGTGTCCTGATATTCCTGCTCGTGAGCCTCCTCGTTTTTGAGTGAGGCAAGCTTTTGTTCATTTTCAGCGATTTTATTTTTCAGTGCGTCCAGCTGGCCTTGCGGGTCGTCAGCCGCTAAGATGTTTGCTGCGGGGCCGGTTGAAAATACCGCCGCCGCCAAAACAAAAGACAACAAAACCGAGAAGATTTTTTTCATGCGCAAAAAACACGCTCCCTTCATATTGCACGTCGTGGGTTTATATATGCCATAAGTCAGGCACGATGTCTGTTTGTATCCGCGGGTGCGGACTCGTGCCTGACTGTATCTTCGTTTTTATACGTAATTCAGCGGATTTATCCTGCTGCCGTTTACATAGATTTCAAAATGCAGATGCGGTCCGGTCGACCAGCCGGTGCTGCCGATTAAAGCTATTGTCTGTCCCGCTTTTACCGTTTCGCCCTCCACTGCCTTGATCTTGCTGCAGTGAGCGTAGAGCGTAGCGTAGTGAATGTTGTCTATTATGCCGTGATCCACCATGACGTAAAGTCCCCAGCCGCTTCCGCCCTGATTGGCAATAAGCGAAACCGTTCCGCTGCGCGCCGCGACTATATCCGAGCCGTAGGTGCTCGCGCCGCCGGCGATATCAATACCGGCGTGCAGTCTGCCCCAGCGCATGCCGTAGTAAGAGGAAATAGTAGAAATAGTGGGAACCGGCCACTGGAACAAGCCTGAAACCGGATCGGGGCCGCCGGCAAATTCTCCGCTGGAAAAATCATATTCTATGCCGCTGTTGCTAAGCGCATCGGCTATTGCCGCCTCACGCTGAGAATCCGCGGCCAGCTGATCTTTGATATGATCTGCCTGTGAGGAAATGGCAGTCATAGCGTCCTGAGAATCCATGATCTTTTTTTGCAGCGATTCCTTTTCTTTTTCCATTTCGGATTTTTTTGCGGTGACTTTTTCTAAATCGCTTTTAAGCTGAGCTTTGGCCTCTTCAATTGAAATGATTGAGTCCATCAGTTCATCCATCAGATCGTTGTCGTGCTCGGATACGCTTTGAACCAGTTCGGTGCGAGCCAAGAAATCCCCGAAATCGGTCGCGCTCAAAATAACTTCAAGCTGGGTGGTGTTGCCGGAGATATACATCGCGCGCAGACGTTCCTTAAACAGCGCCTTGCGTTCGTTCAGATCGGTTTCTTTAGCGGTGATCTCGACTTCCTTCGCGGAAATTTCCTCATCAAGCTTTTCGACCTGATCTATGTATTCGTCAAGCAAAGCCTGAGTATCTTTTACGTCCTCCAAAAGCGTTTTTTGAAGCTCAAGTTCTTTTTCATGCTGCTCGCTGAGATTTTCAAGCTTTTGTTTATTTTTTTCGAGCTTTGCTTTCAGTTTATTTAGAGTCTCTTCATCCATAGCATCGGGATCAATCTCTTCTTCCTCTTCCTCGGTCTCTTCAGAAGAGGCTTCTTCTGATTCATTATCAGAGCTTTCTGACTCGGTCTCCTCCGTCTCATTCGTCTCCGTGTCGGTCTGGGTTTCGGCGGCTTCCTCCGCGTAAGCGTACATAAGCGACGGAGAAGAGGTAAAGGCCAAA